>DASXJE010000216.1 GCA_036497565.1 Mycobacteriales bacterium | reverse complement strand
GCCAGGGTGGGAGGTCGGGATGTGCGCGGTCGACTGGCGATCGGCGCGACCGGTCGGGCTCGACGGCACGATCGTCGTCGTGCTCGGTGCACCGGTCAGCCCCGGCGACGCCTGCGCACTGTGCCGGCGACTCGAATTGCTCCTGGCCGCCGACGGGGTGCATGGCGTCGTCTGCGACGTGGGGGCGCTGGCATGTCCCGATCTCGCCGCCGTCGACGCGGTGGCCCGGCTGCACCTCGTCGCCCGGCGCCGCGGGCACCGGCTGCGCCTCGTCCACGCCGCGCGCACGCTTGAGGAGTTGCTCGTCCTGGTGGGACTCGGCGACGTCGTCGCCGTCGAGGAGACCGCCCGGTGACGCGAGCTCAGTCGTCGGGATGCTGCGGCAGGCCGAACAGCGGGAAGAGGCTCGTGTCGAGGAACACCGTGAGCCGGGCGACCTTCCCCCGCGAAATCTCCAGGACGTGCAGGCCCCACGGTTCGTGCCGCCCACCCGGACCGCTCGGGCGGTACTGCCCGAATGCCGGGCAACCGTTCGCGGTCGTGGGCAGCAGTCGCGACCCGCGGCACTCATATCCCGGCCCGATCATCCACGCGACGATGTCGTCGCGTCCCTCGAGCCACATCTCGTACGGCGGCATGTTCTGGGTCGCATCCTCGTGCAGCAACGTCACGAGCGACTCCATGTCGTAACGCTCGAAGGCGCCGACATAGCGGGCGAGGAGCTCCCGCTGGCCGTCGTCCATCGCGTCGACGGGCCGGGAGTCGGCGTCGCAGGACGCCATCGTCGCGCGGGCCCGCTGCAACGCGCTGTTGACTGAGGCCACGGTCGTCTCGAGCAGCTCGGCGACTTCTTCCGCGCGCCAGCGCAGCACCTCACGCAGGATGAGTACGGCGCGCTGCCGCGCCGGCAGGTGCTGCAGTGCGGCGACGAAGGCGAGCCGGACGGAGTCGCGGGCGACGGCGACATCGGCCGGGTCGCCGTTGGTGCTGATGCGCTCGTCCGGGACCGGTTCGACCCAGGCGCTGCCCGCTCGCGGCTCACCGAGCAGCGATGCCAGCGGCGGCGACGGCGTCGTCAGGTCGACCGGCAGCGCACGGCGCTTCCGGCCGCCGAGCGCGTCGAGGCAGACATTCGTGGCGATGCGGTAGAGCCAGGACTTGAGCGTGGATCGGCCGTCGAAGCGGTCGAGCCCCCGCCACGCCCGCACCATCGTCTCCTGCACGGCATCCTCGGCGTCGTGCACCGAGCCGAGCATCCGGTAGCAGTAGCCGGTGAGCTCGCGGCGGTGCTCGTCGAGCCGGATCTCGGGGGCGACCGGCGGCCCGGAGCCGCCGGCCTCGGGCTCGATCACGCGGGTCGGCGCGGTCTCCGTCATCGTCATCCCACCTCTGCCGTCGCGGACCCGTCGGACCACGCACCTCTCGGACGATAGCCGAGACCTCCGACAACCGGACAGGGCGCCGGAACCGACGAAAGTCGCATCTCCCCCACCCACCACCTCCCTTCGTCGGTCGCGAACCCGACTCCACGCCCTACCACCGGGTGCCCGGCCCGCCGTGGAATAGGCCTCGACCGCAATCCGGAGAGGAATCCCATGAGAGCACTGCTCATCACACTGATCGTCGCGACCGGTGCGCTCGTCGCAGCGACGGTGTCACCGGCCGGCGCGACGACGCCGGCACCGGCCTCGATCACGCCGAGCAGGACCTGCGCCTCGGTGGCCGGGCTCGACGTCAGCCGGGTGCCGGACGCGCCGAGCAGGATCTCCTCGGCCGCCGTCGTCACCGACAAGATCGGCACGAAGACCATCGCCTTCTGCGACGTCAAGGGCGTGACCGCGCCCCGCACGCGCTTCGAGATCAAGCTTCCGGTCAGCACCTGGGGTGGGCGCTACGTGCAGGAAGGGTGCCAGTCGTACTGCGGGTCGGTGCAACGCGCACTGACCGACCCACCACTGGCCGGCTACGTGTGCAAGGCGGCGGATGACGGCACCCTGGTCCTCGCCGGCGACGACGAAGGACATACGTCGGCCGACGCGACCGACGGGTCCTGGGCGAAGGACGACCCGGCGCTGCGGGTCGTATTCGGCCTGACCTCCGAGCACAGCCTCGCCCACCTGGCGAAGGCCGTGATCGCCGGGTACTACGGGCGCTCGCCGACGTACTCCTACTTCGACGGATGCTCGACGGGCGGCCGCGAGGCGCTGATGCTCGCGCAGCGCTACCCCACCGACTTCGACGGGATCGTGGCCGGAGCACCCGCGAGCAACCTCGCGCCGCTGGGCATCGCAGCCGCCTGGCTGGCCCGGATCAACACCGACTCAAACGGCCACCAGATCCTGACCGCCGAGAAGCTTCCCGCACTGCACGCCGCAGTCATGGCACGGTGCGCCAACTCCGCCGGACTCATCACCGATCCGCGCCGGTGCGGCTTCGATCCCGCATCGCTGCGATGCGCACCAGGAAACGACAGCGACGGGTGCCTCACTCCCCCGCAGGTCCGCGCCGTACGCGACGCCTACCGCGGGGCCACTGATAGGCGGGGACGGAGCCTGTTCAACGGCGGTGAACCCTACGGCTCGGAGTTGGCGTGGCAGGGGCAGTTCGTGCAACCGGCGGATGACGCCGCTGCGCCGGGCGACACGTTGTCCGCGCAACTCGCGCTCAACTATCTGAAGTACATGGGTTTCGTGCACAACCCGCCGGCCGGCTTCACCCTCGCCGACGTGCGTTTCACCGACTCGCTGTTCCACCGGCTCAACCTGCTCGGAAGCGCGATCTACAACGCCAACAACCCCGACCTGCGCGCCTTCGCGGCGCACGGCGGCAAGCTGATCCTCTACCACGGTTGGGCGGACCAGGCCATTTCGCCGTGGTCCACGCTCGACTACTACGGCGCGGTGGAACGCGCGTCCGGTGGGTTCGCCGCGAGTCAGAGATTTTCCCGGCTGTACATGGTTCCGGGCGGCAACCACTGCCTGTTCGGACCGGACCAGTCCATCAACCTGGCCGACTTCCTGACCCCGGCGATGTCGTGGGTGGAGCAGGGAACGGCGCCGCGCGGCGTCCCGGCCGAAGTGCTCACCCCGGCCGGAGCGATCACGATGGCGCAGACGTTGCACCCGATCGACGCGCTGGCGCCGGTGCGTCCGGCACCCGGAAGTCTCAACGGTCACTACGACTACATCGGCAGCTATCCGGACCGGACCGCCCGGTAGTCCGCCCGCTGTGCCCTTGCGTCGCTGAGCGGAGCAAGGGCACAGCGATCCGCGGTCGGGCTCGGGTCCGGCGCTACCCGCTGACCTCGGCCCGCGCGGCGACCGCGGTGAGTTCGTCGAGGACGACGCGGACGGCCGGTGTGCGGTCGCCGCCGCGGCGGCTGACGGTGAACAGCTGACGGGTGGCGCGCTTCGGCGCGGGCAGCGACGTGCGGGACGAAGCCCGCCTGGGCGCAGGCCCGCAGCGTCATCTCGGCACAGCTGGTGTGCGTTCGCGGAGCGAGGAACGCCTCGGCACTCAGGCATCCGAGGTCGACGACCGTCGAATCCGCTGCCGGATGGTCGCGATGTACGGCGACGAGCACCGGGTCGGTCAGCAGCTCACGTCGCTCGTACGCCGGGTCGAGCGGGCGCGGCAGCAGGTCGTACTCGTGCGCGACGGCGACATCGACCTCGCCGTGCACCACCGCGGGCAGGCTCTCCTCGGGCTCCATCTCCACCAGCTGCGGCTCGACGTACGGCGCCTCCGCCGTCAGCGTCGACCACACGCCCGGAAGGAGAGCGGCCGCGGCCGAGGGGAAGGCGGCGATGGAGACCCGGCCGACGATCTGCTCCCGAAGACCGGCGACCTCGGCGTCGTGCCGTCGGCCATCGGATTCCTGACCTGGGCCTACGCCGTCGCCCGCCTCGACATCAGCCAGGCCACGGCGAGCCTCTACCTCGTCCCGGCCGTGGCCGTCGCCGTCGCATTCGTCTGGCTGGGCGAGCGGCCGACCGCGCTCGAACTCGTCGGCGGGGCCGTCGCGCTGCTCGGCGTGGCCCTGGCCAACACGACGCGACAGCGCCGGAGCACCGACCACGCTCAGACGAGCAGGCCGCGGCGACGCGCGACGGCGACCGCTTCGGTGCGCCCGGCGGCGTCGAGCTTGGCCAGGATGTTGGAGACGTGGACGCTGACCGTCTTGGCGCTGATGAAGAGCTGCTGGGCGATCTCGCGGTTGCTGCGGCCCTCGGCCACGAGCGTCAGGACTTCGTTCTCCCGCGCGGTCAGCGGCTCGTCGCGTCGCGAGGCGGGGGTCCGCGACGTCGGCGCGCCGGGGCCGGCGAGAGTCCGCAGCTCGGCCAGCAAGGATTGAGCGCCGAGCCTCGTCGCGGCCTCCCGGGCGCGGGAGATCTCCTCGGTGGCCTCCGCCGCCTGTCCGGTCGCGCGCAACACTGCGGCGAGCCGGGCGCGCGATCGCGCGGTTTCGTAGACATGGCCGAACCGCTCGAACGCCGCGACGGCACGGCGCCACTCCTCGACCAGCTGCTCCTCCGGAACGGGGTCATGTCCCGACAGCCAACGCAGCCGCGCCTCCTCTGCGGTGGCGCGCGCGACCCACGCATCACCCTCCGGCCCACGACGACGACCCCGGCACTCCATGTCGGCCGCGACCGTCGTGGTCCGTTCGGCCAGCTCGATCCCTCGCTTCGCAAGATCGGCGCGCTCCTCGACACCGCCGCGGGACGCCGCCGTCGCAAGGTGACCGAGCACGAGGGCCCCGAGCCGGATGCGCCCGGAAAACATCGGCTGCTGCCACAGCCCGCCCACGCTCGCGACGATGTCGTCGTACATCGCCTCGGCGGCGGCGAGGTCGCCCCGCTGGCCGAGCAGCTCGATGGCTGCACCACCGCTGAAGATGGCGACCAGACCGTCCTTCGGCCACCAGCCCTGCAGCCGCGGCAATGCGTCAAGGCCATCGATATCGCCGCGGGCGGCGGCGATCTCCATGCCGATCGCGTCGAGGATCGCCTCGGCCTGTCCGGGAGGCGACTCGCCGCTGAAGTCGACACTCGCCGCGGCGAGTGGCCAGTCGCCGTTGACCAGGGCGACGACCGCGGTCATGGCCCGGGCGTCCATCCCGTACGGCGCCCACGGCCGGCCGACCTCGACGGCGCGCTGCCATCCCTCGCGATAGACATCGACGGCCTGCGGCACCCGGCCCAACTCGTAGTGCAGGCCACCGAGGTTGAACAACCCGCGGAGCTCGGCGGCCACCTCACCGGCCGCCCGCGCCGCGGCGACGGTCTCGACAAGTGCCCGCTGCGAGGCCTCCGGATCCCCGGCGCGCTCGTCGATCCGGGCCAGCGTGGTGGCCGCGTCGGCGCTCACGTCGGGCAGCCCCAGTCGGCGCGCGATGCTCAATGCTTCGCCGGCCCAGCGGGCGGCGTCCTCGTCGCGGGCGCGGTCGAGATTGGCGCGGGCGTGCACGGACAGGATCTGCGCCTGGAACGCGGTCGGCGGCTCGGCGGGCACCAGCGCGACCGCCTCGGTCGTGAGCGCCAGCAGATCGTGCCTGGTGTCGGCGAGCAGGGCCGAGCTGGCGAGCGCGTAGAGCAGCCGGGCCCGGTCCAACGGCGCAGCATCGGCGGGCAGGGCATGCAGCTGGTCCTCGGCGAGCGCGAGCGCGCGGAAGACGTGTCCGGCCGCGGCCGCGGCGGCACTCGCGCGGACCGCGAGCGCGACCGGGTCGATCCCGTCCGGGCTGTCCCCGACCGCCGCGGCGACATCGGGCTCGGCGAGGAGTTCGAGCGCGAGCTCGTAGTGACGGGTTGCTTCATCGGGACCGCCGACCATCATCGCCTCGTCGCCGGCCTGAACGCTGGCGCGGGTCGCCGTGACGAGATCGTGGGCCGCACGGGCATGCCGGGCGAGCTCGGCAGCGGTGCCGTCGGCCTCCCGGGCTATCAGCGCCTTGGCGTAGGCGGCATGCAGCCGCACCCGCTCGCCGGGGAGCAGGTCCTGGTAGACCGCCTCGGCCAGCAGCGCGTGCCGGAATGCGTAGCCGTCCGAGCCGACGGCGACCAGCACGTTGGCCTCGACCGCGGCCCGCAACGCCCGGTCGAGCGCGGCGGTGGACAGGTCCGAACCGCGGGCCAACAGGTCGTGCGGCACGCGGCGACCGACCACGGACGCGGCGCGCACGGCCAGCCGGCCATCGTCGTCGAGCTGATCGAGACGCACCAGCAGCAGGTCGGCCAGCTCGGTGGGGAGCCAGCCATCGCCCGCCTCGGCGGCCGCGACCAGCTCCTCGACGAAGAACGGGTTTCCGTCGGCGCGCTCGAGGATGCGCTGTACTTCGTGCTCCGGGAGCGGCTCCGGGTGCAGCGCCTGCACCAGTCGGCGCAGGTCGGCGCCGCCCAGCGGGTCGAGATGCAGCCGGGTGACGGCGGGCAGCCGACCCCATTCGGCGAGTGTCGCGCGGAGCGGGTGGCGGCGGTGCAGATCGTCGCTGCGGTAGGACGCGACGACGGCGACCGGGGCATCGAACTGCCGGGTGAACAGGAAGGTGAGCAGCTCCCGCGTGGACTGGTCGGCCCAGTGCACGTCTTCGACGATGAGCAGCAGTGGCGCGATCCGGCCCAGCTCGCTCAACCCGGCGTGCACCGCCGTGAACAACTCGGCGCGGTCGGTCGCGGGCTTATCGGCGGTGTCGGCCAGCAGCCGCCGGGACGGCAGCAACCGCCCGATCGCCGGGCTCGTCTCGACGAGGTTCTTCGCGGTCGCGGGCTCGTCATTGGCGAGCCGACCGAACGCCTCGCTGAACGGCAGATAGGGCAGCGCGCTATCGCCGAAGTCAAGGCAGTGCCCGACCAGCACCCGCCATCCGCCGTGCTGCACGCGGTCGCGCAACTCGGCGAGCAGCCGGCTCTTGCCCACCCCGGCGTCGCCGCCGAGCACCACCGCGCCGCCGGGCGCACGACCGAGCCCCACCAGGTCAGCGAGCCGGTCGATCTCCTCGGCTCGCCCGACCAGGGGGCTCAGCGTGCTCTCGGGCGGCATGCAGTCCATCATCGCGAACGGGTCCGACGTTGTCGCGGCCGTTCGCGATCGGAGCTCTGCTGTCGACGTCGCCACCGGTGTCGACAGGTCAGCAGGTTGCGGCCTGGTGGGCGGGCTGGGCGGCCGCGGGACGGCTACGCCGACCTGCGGCACGGACCCCGCGATGGGACCTGTTGCTCCGGCTGCGCGTCCGCGGTGCGAAGTCGGCGATTATCCGCTCGCGACGGTAGGCGACCTCGGCCTCGGCCTGGGTGAACGATCCGAGCATCCACATGGTGACTCCTCTTACTGGTGCCGTTCTGACACCTACGACGATGCGCGTCTGAGGAGGCACCCCACATCAGCAGGAATCCCTATCTGCGGGACGGACTGCCTTAGTCGGGATGGAGCGGAAGCTAGGAACTCGACGAAGTCACGCTCATCGCGTCGGCGTTGAAGCCGCCCTTGGCCGGTGCGCCAGGCGTACTGACGTAGAACGCCAAGGCGTCACCGGACCCTGCCGCGGTGTAGGCGTTTGTCACCTGGGCCCAGGCGGTGCTCCGTGTGGTCAGGGTGACGGTCTTGGAACCGACCGTCGCACCGGACGGGCTCAGCTCTCGCAGGAACAGGCTGACCTTCTGTCCCGCGATATCCGGTTTCACCCAGACCGAACCCGCATACGAGGCGCCGGCGACGGTGGCCCTGCCTGCGGAGCCATCGAGCCAATGCGGCTTGTCGACGAACCCACAGGCCGCCGTCCCCGTCGTGTTGTTGGTCGAGCGCAGGCTCCACGAACCGTCGAAGCCGCCGGAGACACGGCTGCTAGCCGACGAACTGTTGAACAACCCGGTCCAACCGGTCAGCGTGGCCTCCACGCTCTGGTTGCCGACGAACTGCGTCGGGCCAGGCGGTGGCGTGGGGGTTGGTGTCGGCGTGGGGGTCGGCGTCGGCGGCACACCCGTGCCCGGCGAGAGATTGAAATCCGCCGTCAGGTTGCGGGTGCCTGCGTCGGCCGCGTGGCCAAGCAGCGGCAGACCCAGCAGGTTTTCCACGGTGTTTGTCAGGCAGTACAGCGTGCAGAACCCGGCCGACACCGTGCCCGCAGCGACATACGGTGCCACCGCGGTGAAGGCGATATTGCACGAAGGCTGCTGGCCGGCCAGGTCTTTGGTCTGATCGGCGCAGTTCTCGTCGGTCACCTTGTCGGTGCCCTTGCCCTCGTCGTAGGTGAGGAAGATGTCTGTGTCGCCGGCCTGGTAGTTCGGGCCCGCAACGATGAGCGGGATCAGCTGCGACAGGTAATTGTCGCCCGTCTGGATATCCGAGTTGTGATCGTCGTTGATCAGGTTCGGCGTAATGAACGTGTAGGTCGGCATATTGCCCGCCGCCAGATCGGTGTAGAACTGGCCCATCTTGGTGGCGATGCTGCCCATCGGGACATCGAATTTCGCGCAGTCGCTGCGCAGGTCGGTGAAGTAGGTTGCCGGGTTGTGCCGCGTTGCGTAGTTGAGGCCGCTCCCGGTGGGACTGTCGAGAAGCTGACAGTTGGACGACATATCCTCGGCGTACCCGCGCCAGCTCTGGCCGGCCGCCGTCACCTGGTGGAAGATGTTGTCATCCGCCGACGTACAGAATCCGGTTGAGAAGTTCGGCGTGCAGTCATGAAAGGTGCCGAGCGTCTCCTTGCCCGAGTGAGCGGCGAGATAGTTGGGCAGCGACGGGTGCGAGATGGCAAACATGTTGCTCGCCTGGCCGCAATCGTGCGCCAGCTTCGTCTGGTACGGAGCACTGGCGTTACCGATGATGTTCGACTGGCTCTCGTTCTCCATGTACAGCACGATGACGTGGCGCGGTGGCGCGGGGTTGGCCGGCACTGGATTGCCACACGCGCTCAACCCTGCCGGCTGAGTCGGCGTCGGTGATGGCGTCGGGCTCGGGGTCGGGGTCGGACTTGGCGTATCGGTCGGCGTGGGTGTGCCCGTCGGTGTCGGCCAGGGCTGGCCCGCCGTCAGGCCGAAGTGGCCGATGAGACTGGGCGTCTGCAGGTCGCCGGCATGCGCCAACAACGGCAGGCCAAACACCTGCTCCACAGTCTTGGTAATCGAGTAGAGGTCGAAGAACGACCCGTCGTTTCCGGCCGGCGTGAACCGGTTCAGTACCAGGAGCGGCACATGGCAGGAATCGTGGTGGGCACTAACGCCGTTGTTCACGGGCAAGTCCAACGACTGGTTCGTACAATCTTCGCCGGTGGCGGCATCCGTTCCGGTGCCCTCGTCGTAAGTGACAAAGATGGTGAGCTGGCCGGACTGGTAGTCGGGACCAGCTTGCAGCAAGCTCAGCGTCTGCTGCAGGTGCGTATCCGCTGCCTGCAGGGCGGCCGCTGCCCCGCCTGCGCCTTCCCCGTCATATGCCAAGCTAGGCGTGATCCAGCTAAAACTCGGAAGCGCGCCACCCTGAATGTCATTGGCGAACGCGCCGGTTGAAGCGGTTAAATCGGCTACCGGAACGTCCTTGGCCGCGCATTCTGCCGACCCGACTGCCGAATAGAAGATCGGCGGGTTGTGGCCAATCTTGTAATTGCCGCTCGTATTCGCGGCGCACGGCGCCGGCATGGCCTCCTCGTAGGCTTTCCAACTCAGCCCCGCGGCATCGAGCTGTGAATACAGGTTGGACGACGCGTCGGCACATGCGTGGACGCTGCCGCAACCTGGTGGGCTGGCCGGGGGGAACTGCCCGGCCGAGGTGGCCAGGTAATTGGCCGCCGAGGTGTGGGTGGCACTGAACATGGCGGTACCGGACCCGCACTGGCTGGCCAGGCTGGTCTGGAACGGCGCGCTGACATTGCCAATTACGGCCTTGTAGCTACGGTTTTCCAGCATAAGGACGGCGACCTTGGACGGGCTGCCATGCACCGTCGCGAGGTCCCCGCAGGCGACCGCTGCGGCGGTTCTGGTTGAGCCCGTCGTTGCCATAACCGCGACTACCAGGGCCAGTGCACCCAGGACTGCGCAAGCGACCCGTGGCATGCCCATCGGGATCATCTCCCCGGCCCGACACCCGGCCGCCCCATCAGCCGGATGATGCCCCACGATCTCCGCCGGCGGCGGCATGGGTCATCACCCGATCGGAGTGACGCGAGATGCGGGCACGAGGGACGCACCTAGAGCCGGCCTGCAAGCCGGCTCTAGGTCCCGCGTGTCGCTGAGCTGCGACGAAGTGCCAGTCCCATCCAGAGTCGGGACGGAGCGGAGCCGGTTAGTTCGCCGACGGCTGGCGGGGAGGCGGCGCGGCTGCCGGCATCGGCGGTGCGGCGGGCGCCGTGGCCAGCAGAGCGGCCTTCAGGTGCGCATACTCCTCGGGGCTCAGCTGCCCGACGAGCTGCAGCTGGGCGAGCCGGTCGAGTTCGTGCGTGACCTGGGCCGGATCGCCCCCGGCGGAGTTCGCGAGTGCCGCGAGCCGCTTCCCGACATTGCGGACCTCGAAGGCCACCACGCAGAGCATCACGCCGGTGATGACCGCCCACAGGCCGAGAATGACGATGATCAACGCCAGCGTCAGCTCGGGTCGGCGCATCGCCCAGATGCCCAGGAGGAGTTCGAGCACCCCCATGACCACCATCAGGCCCCAGTAGGACAACTGCCTGCGGTTGGTGATCGCGGTGACGATGTGGAAGCCGCCGCTGAGGACGAGCCATACGCCGACGAAGAAGGCCAGGGCGAGCAGGGTCGGCCCGGGCCAGACGATCAACACGATGCCGGCGATGACGCCGAGCACGCCCGCGGCCACTTGGGCCCCGAATGCACCGGATGCGTAGGACGGGCTGAGGGCGAGGACCAGCCCACGGGCGATGAACAGGATGCCGGTCACCACCACCAGGACCTTGAAGGTCCAGCTGTTGCTGAGGATGGCAAGCCCGAGCCCGATCGAGACCAGGCCTCCCAGCAGTGGGCCCCACCACAGGTGCGAAATCCGTTCGGCGAAGACCGACAATCCGCTCTGTCGGGTCTCGGCACTCTCACGTGTCCCGGTCATCCCGATCGTCTCCCCCTGCTCACCCGTTGCGGCCGCGCGCCAACGCGCGCGATGCCATGATCGCTGCCGCGACCGACGGGCGCCTCACCCGTTTCGGGTAAGCGACCGGGTACGACGGACGAGTCGGCCTGTAAGCCGGGTCCTGTCGCCGGGGCGCCTTGCGGCACTGCCCCGGCGGGCGACCATCCCTCTCGGCGTACCGTCGCCGGCACGCTCTAGCGGTCCACCCGCAGGCTCGGGCGGGCAACCCTCGAACGCCTGCGCAGGCCGGTCGCCGAGGCGACCGACCCTTTCGACCTTGCTCCGGGTGGGGTTTACCGAGCCGCCCCGGTCACCCGGGACGCTGGTGGTCTCTTACACCACCGTTTCACCCTTACCCGACCGCTTGCGCGACCGGGCGGTCTGTTTTCTGTGGCACTATCCCGCGGGTCACCCCGGGTTGCCGTTAGCAACCACCCTGCCGTGTGGAGCCCGGACTTTCCTCGGGCGGAGTCTCCCCCGCACGCGGTCGCCCGGCCGGCTCGTCCGCCGTACCCGCGATCCTACGACGAGGTGGGCGTCAGCCGGACATAGCCGACGACATACCCTTCGGCGCGTGCACCTCGCCGACGCAGCCCTTCTCGCCGGAGCGGGACTCGTCGGAGGAGCGGTCAACTCGATCGCCGGCGGCGGTTCGCTGATCGTCTTCCCGGCCCTGATCGCCACCGGCTACGGCACCCTCGCCGCCAACGTCACCAACTCGGTGGCGGGCTGGCCCGGCTACCTCGGCAGCGTGCTCGGCTTCCGGCCCGAACTGGCCGGACAGCGCGAGCGGCTGGCCCGGCTGTCGGTCGTGGCGGCGGCCGGCTCGGCGGTCGGCTGCCTGGCCCTGCTCGCCGCACCCGCCGGCGCGTTCACGATCGTCGTCCCGTTCCTCGTGTTGTTGGCGAGCCTGCTGCTCGCCGTCCAGCCGCAGGTGGCGAAGCTCGTCGGGCCGCCCCAGCCGGGCGATCCCGACAACGCCCGGGCGCTCTACCCGGCCGTCTTCGTCGCCTCGATCTACGGCGGCTACTTCGGCGGGGCGCTCGGCGTCATCCTGCTCGGCGTACTGGCGCTGACCGTGCACGACACGTTGCGCCGGATCAATGCGGCGAAGAGCGCGCTGTCGCTGGTGGTCAGTAGCGTCACAGTGCTGGCGTTCGGGGTCTTCGGACCGGTGCACTGGGCCGCCGTCGCGGTCGTCGCGCCGGCCGCGCTGGTCGGCGGCTTCCTCGGGGCGAAGATCGCGCGCCGGCTCAACGACCAGGTCCTGCGTTGGTGCGTCGTCACGTTCGGAGTCGCGGTCTCGATCTTCCTCTACGTCCGCCGCTGACGTGTCGCAGTCCGCCGCCGAGGCGATCGGCATCGTGGTGCTGCTCGTCGTGATCGGCTTCGCCGTTGTCACGCCGCGCCGGTTGCCCGAGGCGACGGCGGCGGTCCCGGCCGCGATCCTGCTCATCCTGCTCGGTGTGGTGAGCCTGCCCGACGCGGCCGCCGAGGTGAGCCGGCTCGGCCCGACGGTCGGCTTCCTCGCCGCGATCCTGCTGCTCGCCCACCTGTGCGACGAGGAGGGGGTCTTCGCCGCGGCCGGTGCCCTGATGGCCCGGCGCTGCCGCGGCCGCCCGATCACCCTGCTGGGCCTGGTGTTCGCGGTCGCCTCGGTGATCACGGCGCTGCTCTCGCTCGACGCGACCGTGGTGCTGCTGACCCCGGTCGTCTTCGCCACCGCCGCGACGCTGCGGCTGCGTCCCAAGCCGCACGTCTACGCCTGCACCCACCTGGCCAACTCCGCGTCCCTGCTGTTGCCGGTCTCCAACCTCACCAACCTGCTGGCCTTCGGCGCCTCAGGCCTGTCCTTCACCCGCTTCGGTCTGCTGATGCTGCTGCCGTGGCTCGTGGTCATCGCGATCGAATACGGCGTGTTCCGGCGGTTCTTCGCCACCGACCTGCGTACGCCGCCCGGCCGGCGCACGGCCGAGCGAGTCGAGACCCCGGTGTTCGCGCTGGTCGTGGTCGGCCTGACGCTACTGGCGTTCGGCCTGACCTCCCTGGTGCACGTCGCGCCGGTGTGGGCGGCCACCGCGGGGGCCGGCGTCCTCGCCGTACGCCGACTGGCGCGCCATCAGACGTCCCCGGCGCGGCTGCTGAAGGAGACCAACCCGCTGTTCTGCATCTTCGTGCTGGCACTCGGTGTCGTGGTGCGGGCGGTCGAGGACCACGGCCTCGGCGCGTTCATCCGGCGCATCCTGCCCGACACGTCGGCGCTTCCCGCCCTGCTGCTCACCGCCGTGATCGCCGCCGTGCTGGCCAATCTGGTGAACAACCTGCCCGCAGTCCTGGTCATCCTCGGCGCCGGTCTGGGCGGACCGGGCCTCGTCCTCGCGGCGCTGATCGGGGTGAACGTCGGACCGAACCTCACCTACGTCGGCTCGCTGGCGACCCTGCTGTGGCGACGCACCCTGCGAAGTCGCAACGCCGAGCCTGCCCTCGGCGAATTCGTCCGGCTCGGACTCGCCACCGTTCCACTCGCTCTCGTCGGCGCCGTTCTGGCACTGTGGGCCGCGCTGTCGACGATCGGAGCGTGAGCGCGATGCGCGTCGTGGTGTGGGTGGTCGAAGGGACGTGGGAAGCCTGTGTCGACGCCGCCGTCGAATACGCGCCCGAGGACGCAGAGATCGTCCTGCTGCACGTGACGTCCGGCGCCGTCGAGGAAACCGCCCGCGGCGCGTTCACCGGACTGCTCGGCCGCGGGCACGCCGACCCCGATCCGGCCGACGCCGTCGCCCGGATGGACGAGGAGGCGGAGATCGCGCTGCTGGACGCCGCGGCCGACCGCGTCGGTCGCGAGGTGAGCCGGGAGCATCGGCACGGCCGGATCGAACGTGAGGTCGTGGCGGCCGCCGACGGCGCCGATCTTCTCGTGATCGCCCGCGACGGCGATCGTCGGCGGCTCGGGCCGAAGAGCCTCGGACCGCCGACCCGGTTCGCCGTCGACCACGCACCATGTCCGGTGCTCCTGGTCTGGCCGGACACCGCGCCCGGGATCGACTCGATCCCGCCGCCGCCCCACCACTGACCGGCCGGTCACCGCGTATCGACCATCCGGACCGGCACCGGATGGGACCCTTCGCTTCGTGAGCCCTCCGCCGCCCGCCACGGTGCACAAGGCGCTGCGGGTCGCGCTCGCCACGTCGATCGCCGTCCTGATCTCCCGCTACGCGATCGGTAACGCCGTCATGGCCCCGTTCGCGGGGCTCTCCGCGATCGCGCTGAGCGGACTGGCCGACTACGGCGGCCCGCTGCCGCGCCGGGTCCGCGCCTACCTCGTGACGCTGGTGCTGGGCGTCGTCATCGTCGTCGTCGGCACCGAGGTGTCGCGCGTGACGTGGGCCAGCGCGCTGGTGGTGTTCGTCGTGGGGTTCGTCGTGTCGATGGGCGCGGTCTTCGGGGGATACGCGATCGCCGGCTCGATGGCGGTCATCCTGCTGATGATCGTCTCGTCCGGAATCCCGGGTACGGCGGCCCAGATCCCGGATCGGCTCGCCGGTCTGGTCCTCGGCGGCGCGCTGTCGACGATCGCCGCCGTCGTCGTCTTCCCCGACCGGTTGCGGCAGGATTACCGGCACCGGGTCGCCGCCGCCCTGCGGTCAGTGGCGGCGTGCGCCGACTCGATCGCCGGCGCCGACGAGCCGACCGGGCGGGACGCGGTACGCCGGTCCGCGACGGTCTCCGTCCGCGATGCCCGGGCCGACCTCGCGGCGGCCGTCGAGCGGCCGGTCGGGCCGTTCACCGAAGACCTCGCGCTGGCGGCGCTGAACTACGGCACGCAGCGCGTCGGGATGGTGCTTCCCGCGCTGGCGCCGTCGCCGCCGACCGACCACGGGGAGCAGGCGCTGCTGCACGCGCTGGCAGGGGCACTGGCCGACTCGGCCGCGGCCGTGGACACCGGTGCCACCCCACCGGACGTGGCCCGGCTCACCACCGCGGTGACGGACTACGACGCCGACCGGCATCGCCGGTTGGCCGCACTCGTCGCCGCGGGCCGGGTCGAGCAGTTCGAACCCGAGTCCCGACGCGCCTACCTGCTGCGCTACCAGGCCACCGCGACCACCGCCATCGCCGACGCCGCCACCACCCTCGTGATCGGTGCGCACGCCGGCAGCGCCGTCGGCGGGCCGCTCAGCCAGGTCGCCTCCGGGGCGATCGGGCCGCTGGTGGCCTGGCGACATCGCCTGCTGACCAACCTGCGACCCGACTCGGTCCTGTTCCAGAACGGCCTCCGGCTCGGGATCGCCCTCGCCGGGGCGGTGCTGGTGACCCGGCTGGCCGATCTGCAGCACGGGTTCTGGGTGGTCTTCGCGACGCTGTCGACCATGCGGACGACGGTCCGTGCGATCGGCAACTCATTGCTGGAGGCGGTCGGCGGGACCGCCATCGGCGCGGCACTCGCCGGGGCGCTCATCCTCACTGTCGGGCCGCATGCGGACTGGTACGCGCTCGTGATGCCGGTCGTCATCTTCGTCGGGTTCATCGCCGCGGGCTACGGCCTGCTGGGCACGCAGGCGTCGTTCACCGTCGTGATCGCCGTGCTCTTCGCCCAGCTCACCCCGGTGGGATGGGACATCGGGTTGATCCGGCTGCAGGACGTGGTGGCCGGAGCGTTGGTCGGCGTCCTCATCGGGGTCATCGCCTGGCCGCGCGGCGCCGCGACCGTGCTACGGCGCGACGTCGCAGACCTGATCACCTCCGGCGGCACCTTCGCGGCCGAGACGGCGCGACATCAGCTCGGGGTGGTGCAGCGGCCCGACGAGCGCGCCGTTCGCGAGGCCGCCCGGCGGGTCCAGGACACCTTCGCGCAGTACCTCACCGAACATCCGCGGAGCCATCGGCGTACCGAATGGGTGGACGACCTGGTCGGCTGGGGCCATCGGCTCTGGTATTCCAGCGACGCGCTCACCGCCGTCGCCGCGCACGTGTTGCGGCCCGGACTGTGCCCGGTCTTCGTGGCCGCGCTGGCCGAGCATGCGCGCCGCCTCGGACCCCGGTACGACGCGACCGCCGACGCGCTCCGGCACCGGACCGCTCCGCCGCCGACCGGGGCGCCGCCCAGCCTCGGCCGGGAGGGGCTCGGCTGCCTCGCGAACTTCCGTGGCAGTACCGATCCGGCCGCGCTCACCGACGTCGTCGACGTCTTCACCATCCGCGCGTGGCTGGTCTCGCTGGAAGACGAACTCGTGCAGGTTCACGATCTCGTCGCCCGGCTGGACCGCTCACCGCCGGTCCCGTCGGCGGTCCCGGTCAGTCGTTCGGATCGGGACGTCCACGGCCACGTTTGACCTGGCCCCGATGACGCTTTCCGGCCAGCCGGGCCTCGCGGGCCGATCGGCTCGGCCGGGTCGCCCGGCGGGGCGCCGGCGGAGGGCGCAGCCCGTCCGCGATCAGAGCGGCCATCCGGGCCCGGGCCGCCTGCCGGTTGCGCCACTGCGACCGGTATTCGCTCGCCACGACGACGAGGACGCCGTCGACCACCCGGCCGGCGAGGCGGGTCAGCAGCCGGGACCGGCGGGGCTCGGACAGCGCGGTCGTCGCGGCGATGTCCCAGCGCAGCTCGACCCTGGTGTCACTGGTGTTGACCGACTGACCACCCGGCCCCGACGAACGGCTGAACCGCTCGACGAGTTCGTCCTCCGGCACCGTGAGGTTTCCGACCTTGAGCCCGGCGTCCACGGTCAGCTCAGATGGCTCGTGTCGTTGACCAACCGCACGGAGGCCGGCCCGTCGGCGTACCAGTCCACTGTGGACAAGCTCGCGATGTCGAGGTGCAGCCGGAACAACGTCGCCGTGGGCGCGTCGAGACCGATCCGCAGCAGGATCTTGATCGGGGTGACGTGGGAGACGACGAGAATCGTGCCGCCGGGATGCGCGGTGAGCATCCGGTTGCGGGCCCGGCGTACCCGGTTGGTCACGTCGGTGATGCTCTCACCGCCGGGCGGTGCGACGTCCGGGGATGCGAGCCACGCGTCGAGTTGCCGGGGCCACCGCTCGCGCACCTCGGCGAAGGTCAGCCCCTCCCAGTCGCCGAAGTCGAGTTCGGCGAGACCGGGCTCCTCGACCGGGTCGGCGCCCAGCTCCTTCGCGACCACGACGGCGGTCTCCTGCGCCCGCCGCAAGGGCGAGCAGACGACCGCGTCGATCCCGTCGTACGACGACAGCCGCCGGGCCGACGCCTCGGCCTGTTCCCTGCCGACCGCCGTGAGCGGGAGGTCGTTGCGTCCCGAGAACCGCATGTCGACCGAATGCTCGGTCTCGCCGTGCCGCAGCAGCAGCATCGTCGTCGGCGGGCCGGTCGGCGCTCCCCAGCCGACCCGCGGAGCCGGATCGGCCGACTCACTGTCCACTGTGGACTGTGGCCGGGCCCGGCCCGACGCGGCAGCATCCATCGCCTCGTTGGCCAGCCGGTCGGCGTGCGTGTTGCGTTCGCGCGGTACCCAGGTGAAGGTGACCTTGGGCAGCGAGCGCACCAGCTCGGCCGCCCGGCGCGCCAGGGGCTGCAGGTCGGCGTGCTTGACCTTCCAGCGACCCGACATCTGTTCAACGATCAGCTTGGAGTCCAGCCGTACGTCGACCGCCGACGGTGACATCTCGGCGGCGGCCTCCAGGCCCGCGATCAGCCCGCGGTATTCGGCCACGTTGTTGGTCGCCCGACCGATCGCCTCGGCGCGCTCGGCGAGCGTCTCGCCGGTGGCCGGGTCGCGGACCACCGCGCCGTAACCGGCGGGCCCGGGATTTCCGCGCGATCCGCCGTCGGCCTCGACGATGACGCGATCCGGCGTCCCGCTCACAGGCCGGAGTCCGGCGTGCGCACCAGGATGCGCCGGCACTCCTCGCAGCGCAGGACGAGATCAGGCGCCGCGTTGCGGGCGGCGGTCAGTTCGGTGCCGGCCAGCTCCAGCCGGCAGCCCTCGCAGCGCCGCGCCCGTAGTGCCGCCGCGCCGGTGCCGCCGGCCTGCGCCCGCACCTTCTCGTAGAGGGTGAGCAGTGCTTCCGGGATGTCGACGACGAGCGACGTGCGCTCTGCGTCGTGCCTCGCGGTCTCCGCGTCGATCTGCTCGTACGCCGTGTCGCGCCGGCCGACCGCCTCGGCGCGCTCGGCGCCGACCCGCTCCGCCTCGGCGCGTACCTCCGCCAGTCGGGATTCGGACTCCTCCCGGCGTTCCATCACCTCGAGCTCCTGGTCCTCCAACGTCGACTGGCGCCGGGCGAGGGTGGCCACCTCGTGCTGCAGGCTCTCCAGCTCCTTGGCCGAGCCGACCGAGCCGGAGTCCATCCGGCCCCGGTCGCGCTGGGCGCGTGTGCGCACCTGTTCGACGTCGCGGTCGACCCGCTTCTGCTCGCGGTCGAGGTCGCTCACCTCGGTCTCGGCCCGGACGGTGTCGGCCTGCAGTTCGGCGAGGCGCTCGTCGGCGCGGGCGATGTCGGCCAGCTCCGGAAGCCGGCCGCGGCGGTGCACCAGCTGGGCCAGCACGGTGTCGACCGCCTGCAGGTCGAGCAGACGGAGCTGGGCTGCGGGGTCGGCGTTCACTGCACTCCTTCTGACGACCGGTCGGGACTGCCGGGCGCGCTCCAGACCGTCCAGGGGTCGGTGACGCGGGCGGACACGGCTGTCTCCACCGTAGCCTCGCCGAGCGCGGCCGACAGACGGGCGGCGGCGTCGCCCAGCCAGGGCCACTCGCTGGCCCAGTGGCCGGCGTCGACCAGCGCCGGGCCGCCCGCCTCGAGATGCTCGGCCGCCGGATGGTGGCGCAGGTCGGCGGTCACGAAGGCATCGACACCCGCCCGGGTGACCTGGTCGAGCAGCGAGTCGCCCGCACCACCGCAGACCGCCACGGTTCGCACCAAACGGTCCGGGTCGCCGCCGCCGCGGACCCCGGCCGGACCGTCCGGCAAGCGGGCGGCCACCTGCTGCACGAACTCGACGAACCGGAGCGGTTGGGGCAGCACCCCGATCCGGCCGAGCCCCTGATCACCCGGCTGACCGGCCAGTTCGACTACGTCGATCGCCGGCTCCTCGTAGGGGTGCGCCGACCGGAGCGCGGCGAGTACCGCCGCCCGCCGCCCCCTGGGCGCCACCATCTCCACCCGCACCTCGGCCACCGCCGTCACCTGGCCGGGGGTGCCGACGCTCGGGCGGGTGTCCGGTCCGGCGCGGAACGTCCCGGTGCCGCCGGCGAACCAGGCGCACCGGGTGTAGTCGCCGATGACCCCGGCCCCGGCATCGGCCATCGCGTCGACGACCCGCGCGACATCGTCCTCCGCAACGAACGTGACGACCTTGTCCTGCGGCGGCGCCGGGCTCGGCTCCAGCGGGCGCAACTCGCCCAACCCGATGGTGGTCCCGAGCGCATCGGAGACCCCCGGCCGGGCGACATCGGCGTTGGTGTGCGCGACGAACAGCGCCGTGTCGGACCGGATCAGGTCGTGCACCAGCCGGCCCTTGTACGACGTCGCCGGCACACCGTGCACCGGTCGGAGCAGCAGCGGGTGGTGGGTGACGAGCAGGTCAGCACCGGCGTCGATGGTCTCGCGCACCGTCGCGGCGACCGGATCGACCGCGAAGTGGATCCGGCGTACCTCCTGCGCCGGATCGCCGCAGACCAGGCCGACCGCGTCCCAGGGCTCGGCCAGCCGCGGGTCGTAGAGCGCCTCGAGGGCGGCGACGACGTCGGCGAGGAGCGGCATCCGGACAGGCTAGTGCCCGCGGCGCCGAGCTCCGTCCGACAGTCCCCGGCTGCTCACATCCCTGTGCCCTTGCATCGCTCCGCGGAGCAAAGGCACAGCGGACGCGCGTCACTATCCCATTGCTTCGCTGCGCGGAGCAAGGGCACAGGGGACCGTAAGGTGCGGTGGTGGGATTCACGCGGGCGGAGCTCGAGTCCTTCCGCGGCCGGACGCTGCCGGACCTGGTGGGTCCCGACGTGCGGCTGCTGTTCGTCGGCATCAACCCCGGGTTGTGGACCGCGGCGGCCCAAAGTCACTTCGCCCGCCGCGGGAACCGGTTCTACCCGGCGCTGCATCGCGCCGGAATCACCGACCGACGCATCGACGCCTCGGCCGGATACGCCGCGGCGGACCTCGCCCATCTGCAGGATCGCGGTGTCGGCATCACCAACCTCGCGCCGCAGGCGACGGCCCGCGCCGACGAGGTCGAGCCGGCCGCGCTCGTCGCCGGTGCGCGTGGCCTGCGCCGCCGGGTCGCGCGGATCGATCCGGCCGTGGTCGCGGTCCTCGGGATCAGCGCCTACCGCATCGCGTTCGCCCGGCCCCGCGCCGTCGTCGGACGTCAGCCCGACGACCTCGGCGCGGCGCAGTTGTGGGTCGTCCCCAACCCGAGCGGCCTGAACGCGCACGCCACGCCGGCGAGCCTGGCCGCCGCCTTCCGGGAGATCGCCGTAGCTGCCGGGATCGACGTCTACCCGCTCCAGCCCTGACGGCGACCCTTACTCGTTCCCCGCCGACGTGGGCTGCGCCACTGCGGCCCGCCGCACCGTGCGGGCGAGCAGCAGCGCGCCGCCGAGTCCCGCGACGGTCAGACCGGTGAGGCTCGCGTCGACGGTCGACACGGCGATCGCGGAGGCGTGCCCGACGTGGTGAGTGGCCAGGCTGAGGAACAGGCTCCCGAACACCGCCACTCCGACGACCTGGGCGAGCTGGATCGTCGTGGTCAGCAATCCGCTGGCGTCAGCGGCCTTCGCCGCCGGCACGTGCACCAGGGCTTGGGAGAGCAGCGGCCCGAAGCCGAAACCGAGCCCGCCGCCGAGAGCGACCAGCACGAGTTCCAGCCAGATCCCGCCTCGACTCCCGCCGTGCAGGTCGGCGGCGAGCAGGAGGTAGCCGACCGCGGCGAGGGCGAAGCCGGCCGGCGTGATGCCGTGGTGGATGCGGCCCGGGAGCCGCCGCCACCAGTAGCCCGCCGCGCCGAATGCGGCCGCCGCCGGTGCAAAGGTGAGGCCGGCCCGCAGCGCGCTCTCCCCGAGACCGCCCTGCAGGTGCAGCGCGAAGCTGAACAGGAAGCCGCCGTAACCGATCATCGCGACCGCCAGGGTGGCGAGGCCGGCGGCCATGCCTGGGGTCCGCACCACCCGCAGGTCGACCAGCGGATCGTCACCTCTCGCGGTGGCCGCCCGCTCGACGTGGACGAACCAGACCGCCATCAACGCGCCGGCGGCGAGACTGGCCCAGGTCCACCATGGCCAGCCCTCCTCCCGCCCGAGGACCAACGGCAGCACGACGAGCAGCACCGCCGCAGACCCGGTGAGCAGGCCGGGTACGTCGAGCCGGCGCCCGACCGCGGTGCGCTCGGCCGGGACGAGCCGCACGGTGAGGACGGCGATCACGATGCCGACCGGGATGTTCACCAGGAAGACCGGTCGCCATCCCTCGCCGAAGAGGTTCGCGCTGATCAGGACGCCGCCGAGCACCTGTCCGGACACCGCACCGACGGCGACGACCGCCGAGTACACGCCCAGCGCTCGGGTGCGGGCCGATCCGCTGAACTCCCGCTGGATGACACTCAGGATCTGCGGCACCAGCGCCGCCGCGCCGGCCCCCTGCGCGAACCGGGCCACGATGAGGGCCGCCGTGCCCGGCGCGAGCCCGCAGGCCAGGGACGAGACCGTGAACAGGCTCAGACCGATCAGGAACAGCCGGCGGCTACCGAAGATGGCCCCGAGCCGGGCTCCGGTGATCAGCAGCATCGCATAGGTGATGGCGTAACCGGAGACGACCAGCTCGAGCGCGGACCCGGAGGCGTGCAGGTCGGACCGCAGCGTCGGGAGCGCGACGTTCACGATCGTCGCGTCGAGCAGGACCATGAAGACCCCGGCGACCAGGACGCCGAGCATCGCCCAGCGGCGCCGATCGATCCCCGCGTCGGGAGGCGGGCCCGAGGCGGTGGGGAGATCGGGCGCGGGAGAGCCTGGACGGATCGTGGTCGCGGTCATGCATCGACGGTGCGTCCGGCCGGGCGCGCACGGTGAGAGCCCGCTGACACTGGTACTGCCAGTACCTGGTACCAGGAACGCCGGCCGGTCATGATGGTGACGTGACCATCGAGGCGACGCGGACACGCAACGAGCGGCGGACCGAGCTGGCGGCATTCCTCCGGGCCCGCCGGTCGCGGATCACCCCGGCCGACGTCGGGCTGCCGCCCGGGCTGCGCCGGCGGACGCCCGGGCTACGCCGGGAGGAGGTCGCGCAGCTCGCCGGGGTCGGGATCACCTGGTACACCTGGCTCGAGCAGGGTCGGCCGATCCACGTGAGCGTGCAGGTGCTCGACGCCGTGGCCGGCACGCTGCGCCTCGACGGCGCCGAGCGCGAGCACCTCTACCGGCTCGCCGACATCCCGACCGCCCCGGCCGAGCTCGCGATGGAGTCGGTCTCCCCGGCGGTGCGCGAGATCCTCGGCACGCTCGAGCCGCTGGCGGCATCCCTGCAGAACGCCCGCTTCGACGTCCTCGCCGCCAACTCCGCGCACGAACACCTCTTCTGGCGCTGGCACGCGATGCCGTGCGAGCGGCGCAACGTGCTGTGGTGCTCGTTCGTCGAGCCGGACGCCCGGGAGCGGTTCGTCAATTTCGACGAGGAGATGCCGCGGGTGGTCGCGACCCTGCGGGCGTCGTTCGCCCAGCACCTCGGCGAGCCGGCGTGGACGGACTTCATCCGGCGGCTCAGCGCGCGCAGCGCCGAGTTCGCCCAGATGTGGGCCCGCCACGACGTCGCCCGCCCGGGCGCCCGCACCAAGGTGTTCAAGCACCCGGTCGGCGGGCTGCTACGTCTGCAGTCCACCAGCCTGGCGGTCGCCGACATGCCGGAGTGCCGGATCGTCGTCTACACCCCGGCCGACGACGCGACCCGCGACGGCCTGCAGCTCATCCGGAGCCGGGCGACCGAGCGTCCAGATCCGCGATGAGCCGCTTCGGCGCGACCGCGCGATAGGCGTCGTCGACGAGGTCGGCGATCTCACCCCAGTCCACCGGCACGTCCAGCCAGACACCGAGCCAGCCGCGCGGGCCGACGTACGGCGGCCGGAAGTAGCGGTCCGGCTCGGAGCCGACCACCGCCTCCTGCGCACCGGGCGGCGCGGCGCACCAGAAGGCGAGTCGGTCGTCGTGATGGTGATCGGCGAACATCACGAACGTCTTCTTGCCCCGGACGAACCACGTCGGCTCGCCGTGGCTGAGGCGTTCGGTGACCTCGGGCAGCCCCAGACACAGGGTCCGCAACCGCTCGAGCGGGCCGCCGCTCACCAGCCGCTAGAGCTCCGAGAGCGCGACGACCCGACGCTCCTCGGCCGACTTGTAGGCGGCCAGGATGACCTTGAGTACGTCGATCCCCTCGGCCTCGGTGTTGATCGGCCGGGTGCCCTCGCGTACGCAGTCGACGAAGGCCGCCACGGCAGCCGGGATCGTCTGCACCTGGGGCAGCTCGGTCGCCGTGTCGTCCTCACCGCGCTTCTTGACGTGCAGCGCACTGCCGTCGCTCCACAGGCTGCCCTGCTCGCCGACGATCGAGAAGCGCTCGGTGCAGGCGGCCGGCTCGTAGGCCCAGCTGGTGATGATGGTGCCGACCTTGCCGTCGGCGAAGCGGACCAGCACCTGCGCCGAGTCCTCGCCCTCGGAGTGGGTCAGCCGGTGCGTGCTGAGCATGCTGAAGACCTCGACCGGCGTACTGCCCGCGAGGTGCAGCAGCAGGTAGGTCGGGTGGTAGCCGGTATCGATCAGCTCGCCACCGCCGCTGGTCTCGCGGTGCGCGCGCCAGCCCATGTTCTCCGGGTCGAGGTGGCTGAAGAAGCTGTCCGTCGTACGCAGCTCGTAGGTGTCTCCGATGACGCCCTCGTCGAGCAGTGCACGGGCCCGGGCCACCGGCGGCATGAAGAGCTGGTTGTGCGAGCACATGAGCGTGACGCCGCTGTCCTTGATCGCGGTCTGCACGCGGTCGGCCTCTTCGATCGTGAGGCACAGCGGCTTCTCACAGAGGATGTGCTTGCCGGCGGCCGCCGCGGCGACGATCGCGTCGGCGTGCAGGTGGTGCGGCAGGCAGATGTCGACGGCGTCGATGTCGGCGCTGGCCAGCATCTCGCGGTAGTCGCTGAAGACCTTCGCCCCGCCGGCCTGCTCGGCCCGCTTCTGCGCGTTCTCCGCGACGACGTCGGCGACCGCGGTGACCCGGGCGGCCTCCGGAATCGCCAGGTAGCCGTTCATGTGCGCGTTCGCGATGCCGCCGGCACCGATTAGTCCGACGTTGACCGTCATCAAAGCTCCAAAGAAAGGGGATCGGCTTGCGTGAAAGAGAGATCGTGCCGGATCAGGTGCGCTTGGCGGTCCAGTAGACCGCGTTGCGGATCACCCGCCGCACCATCGGGTCGGCGAAGGCCGGGTAGGTCTCATGGCCCGGCCGGAAATAGAACACCCGGCCGTTGTCGACCGTGTAGGCCAGCCCCGACCGGAATTCGTGTCCGTTGTCGAAGACGGACCGGAAGACGACCGCGTCGGGCTTTCCGCAGTTGAACGGCTCGTTGTAGCTCTCCTCCTTGGCGAGCTCGATCTTGTCCACGCCCTCGGCGACCGGGTGGTCGCGCTGCTCGACGGTGATCCGCTCGGCACCCGCGTCGACCTCGACCCCGCCGAGACCGCCGTCGTCGCCGATCAGCCGGGTGAACGGCTTGGACATGTGCGACGAGTGCAGGGCGACGAAGCCCATCCCCCGCTCCCGGACGTGACGCACCACCCGGTCGACCGCGTCGTCGGCGACGTAGCGGTGCAGCTGGTGGCCCCACCACACGAGGACGTCGGTGCTGGCGAGCTCGGTCTCGGGTACGCCGTCGCCCTCGTCGACCAGCTCCGCCGTCGTCACGGCCAGGCCGTCGTCGAGGCGAAGTCCCTCGGCAACGGCGCCGTTGATGTCGTCGGGGTAATACGCACGCCTCGCGGTGTGCTCGGACCAAACGCGCACTCGGATCTCCGGTGCAGCCGTCACGCCTGTGCTCCTCTACAGATTGCCGACGTCAACTCATTCTTCGAACGACCGTACTAACAACGCCACCCGGGCACCAGCGGGCGTTGCGCTCTCCGACCCCGATCACGGGAGCCGCGGCCCCACGGTGATCAGCTTCCGGGCGTGCACCGGGTGCCAGGCGACCCGGAACTTCAGCCGGGCGCTGTGCTTGAGCCAGAGGCCGACGGCCACCGCCGCCAGAGCGGGGAAGGTTCCACAGGTGAGCATCCCGTAGCGGGGACCGATGTGCTCGGTCACCAGCCCGATGATCGGTGCTCCCAGTGGGGTGCCGCCGATCAGCACCAGCATGTAGAGGCTCATGACCCGGCCGCGGATGGTGTCTTCGGTGGCCATCTGCACACCGCTGTTCGCGGCGGTGAGGAAGGTCAGCGCAGCCGCCCCGACCGCCACCAGCAGCAGTGCGTAGGTCTCCGGATTGGGGGCCAGCGCGGTGACCGCCTCCAACGTTCCGAACACACCGGCCGCCGCCACGAGCGACCGTAACCGGTTGGTGGTCCGCCGGGCGGAATAGAGGGCGCCCGCCATCGACCCGAGCGCGAGCATCGAGTTGAGCAGGCCGTAGCCGCCGGGGCCGGTGTGGAAGACGTTCTTGGCATAGGTGGAGAGCACGATCGGCATGTTGAGGCCGATCGAGCCGACGCAGGCGACCAGGACGATCGGCCAGATCAGCTGGGGCCGGCTGGCGACGTAGGCCAACCCTTCCCGCAGCTGACCGGGAGCCCGCGGCGTGGGGACGATCGGGGTCAGCGTGTCGGTGTCGATCAGCGTGAGCGCGGTCAGCACCGCGAGATAGGAGACGGCGTTGATCGCGAACGACCACCCGGCGCCGACCGCGTTGATCAGCAGGCCGCTGACGGCCGGCCCGATCAGCCCGCCGAGCTGGAACACCGATGAATTCAGGCTGATCGCGTTACGGAGATAGCGCGGTCCGACCATCTCGTTGACGAACAGTTGACGCGTCGGATTGTCGACCACGGTAACGAGGCCGAGCATGAACGCGACCAGATAGATCTCCCACACCGCCACCGTCCCGCTCAGGATCAGCACGGCAAGTGTCGCGGCGAGCAGGCCGGCACACGATTGCGTTATGAGCAGCAGGCGCCGCTTCGGGTAGCGGTCGGCGATCAGTCCGCCGAACAGCCCGAAGACGAGCATCGGCAGGAATTGCATCGCGGTCGTGATGCCGACCGCGGTCGGGCTGTTGGTGAGTTCCAGCACCACCCAGTCCTGGGCGACGCGTTGCATCCATGCTCCGGTGTTGGAGAGCACCTGGGATGCCGCGAAGAGCCGGAAGTTCGGGATCTGCAGTGAGGCGAATGTGGACTGTCGGGTTTTCTCTCCCGAGGTGAGCAAGGTTTTCGTCCCCCGCTAGCTGGTCGTCGTGCTTCTGGCGCGATCGCCAGTTTTCCCCATACCCCGGCCATTGCGAAAGCTCATATAGGCTATTAATCTCATTGCGTCACCCAATAGGAGAGCGGACCGCATGCTGGATCCCGTGCTGCTCAGGACCTTCCTGGCCGTCGCGCAGTCGCTGAGCTTCACCCAGGCCGGGCAACGGCTCGAGCTCAGCCAGCCCACCGTGAGCCAGCACGTCCGCCGGCTCGAGGAGTCGGTCGGGCGTCGGCTGTTCGCCCGCGACACGCGGACGGTGCTGCTCACCGAGGACGGCGAGGCCATGGCCGGCTTCGCCCGGACCATCCTGGCGGCCCAGGAGCAGGCGACCGGGTATTTCGCCGGCCCGGCGCTCCGCGGTCGGCTGCGTTTCGGCGCTTCGGACGACCTGGCCCTGACCCAGCTGCCGCGGATCCTCCGGGAGTTCCGGCAGTTGCATCCACGGATCGATCTCGAGCTCACCGTGACCCAGAGCGGCGCCCTGCGGCGCCGGCTGAATTCCGGGCACCTCGACCTCGTCTTCGTCAAGAACGAACCCGGCGACAACCGCGGCCAGCTCGTCCGGCGGGATCGGCTGGTCTGGGTCGGCCTGGAGCGCACGTCGTTCGAGCAGGGCAAGCCGGTGCCGCTGGTGGCCTACCAGGCACCGAGCCTCTCGCGCGAGGTCGCTCTCAGCGCCCTCGAGCGGGCCGGGCGTACCTGGCGGATCACCTGCAACACCAAGGAGATCAACGGCATCCTCGCCGCGACCCGGGCCGGGCTCGGCGTCGCGGTGCTGGCGCAGAGCCTGATCCCGCCGGACCTCGTCCAGCTCTCCAGCCAGCACAAGCTTCCGCAACTCGGCAACGTCGACCTGTCGCTGCTGCGCAACCCGCGCGCGCCGAGCGGGCCGGCGGAGGCGCTCACCACCGCGATCCTCAACAGCGCCACCCCGGCCATTCCGCCGCCGATCCAGCACTCCGCGCCGGCTCCGACCGGCTGACCCTCAGGCCTGCTGGGCGGCCCCGGTCCAGAGGTACGTCGACGCGACCCGGGCCGGGTCGAGCTCGATGCCGAACCCCGGCGCGGTGGGCACTGCGACCGACCCGCCCTCGGGCGCCGGCGGGTTCTTCTCGAACTGGTAGCGCCCGGGCATGGCGAGGAACAGGTACTCCACCATCGGGCAGGTCGCCGGGGACTGGCTCGCCACCACGTGCAGGGCGGCATGCACCCCGTGGCCGTGCGGTATGACCGGGACCCCGAAGCTCTCGGCGAGCGCCGTGATGCGCACCAGCTCGGTCACTCCCCCGCACCATTCCGGATCGCACTGCAGCGCGGTCAGCGTCCCGTCCCGCAGATAGGGCAGGACGTCGGCGCGGTCGTAGAGATGTTCGCCGGCCGCGAGCGGGACCCGGGTCGCGCGGTGCAACTCGACGAACGCCGGGTACTGGGTCGGTGAGAACGGCTCCTCCAGCCAGGACGGGTCGAGGCCCTCCACCTGCCGCGCCCAGTCCCGGGCATGCGCGAGATCCCAGCCCATGAAGGCGTCGAACATCAGCCGGGTGCCCGACCCGACCGCCGCCCGGACCCGCCCGGCCAGCTCGACGTTGCGGGCGAGCCCGTCCGCGCCCTCCCCCGGTCCGTGGGCGAGGAACCACTTCTGCGCGGCGTAGCCCTCCTTGACCAGCCCCTCCGCGACCGACTGCACGTCGGCCGGGTCGTGCGAGGTGCCCAGGGTGGAGGCGTACGCCGGGATCCGCTCCCGGGACGGCCCGCCGAGCAGTTGGTGGACCGGGGCGTCGAAGGCCTTGCCGCGCAGGTCCCACAGGCAGTTGTCCACCGCGCTGACGGCCATCTTCAGGTGGCCGTGGCGGGCATGACGATCCAACCGGTAGAGCTTGTCCCACACGATGGTCCCGGCCAGCGCGTCCTGCCCGACCAGGAAGCCGGCCAGCATGTCGACGATGGGCCAGGCCGCCTCCCGGTCGATCGGACCGTAGAAGCCCTCGACGTCGCTGTCGGTGCCGACCCGCAGGTACAGCGCCTCGCGCTGCCGCGGTCCGGACTCCGGCCCGGGCTGCGATCGGACCCGATCGCTGCCCGGCCGGTGCTCGGCGTAGGCGTGGATGAGCTTGGCCTGGCCCTGCCGGAAGCCCGGCGTGCCGTCGGGGACCGGGCCCTGGACGGCCAGCACCTCGACGGCCGTGATGGTGATCTTCCGCATCCGCCCTGGTTCTCCCTGTTTGGGGGATCAGCGATGGTGGGCGCGGCAGGGATCGAACCTGCGACCGCCCGCTTGTAAGG
>DASXJE010000215.1 GCA_036497565.1 Mycobacteriales bacterium | reverse complement strand
CAACCAGTGGCGACGATCACTACTGATCGGCGAGCGGAGCCATCGGCATGGCTTGCGCGACGGCGGCGGCGCGGGCCGAGCCCGCACAACGCTTCCTCAGGCTATGAATGGCGGGACTTCCGTCGCCGCCGTCCGTTGTCCACCTGGTTCGTTCCGCTCCTCCCATTAAGGTTGACGGAAAGTAATTAAATCGGCGAGCTTTTAGAAATTCTGACCAAAGAGGCTGCCGGCCGGGGCTACTGTGTCGGCTTGTTTCGGCCGTCGGACGCCGTCGCGGGGTGTGGATGAACTACCCGGCGGGGGCCCGCCCGCGAGTAATCTTCGAACATGAGTTCGATTGATGGGCAGCACCGCCGGTGACCACGGCGACGGTTGACCCGCCGCACGTGGCGCCGATCGTGAGCGCCGGGATGACGGCGCTGGCGCGGGCCCTACGACAGGTGGCGGTCGAGGACGTCGCCAGCGTCGACGACGTCACGCTCGGCGAGCGGCTCGGCGAACTCCGGCGGATCGCCGGAGCACTCGACGGAGAATTCGCTCGGACTCTTGCGGTGTTCGATGCGCGGGCCGCAGGCCGGGCCGACGGGGCGGCCTCCACTCAGGCATGGCTGCGGTGGCGGACGCGGCTGCACCCGAGGGAGGCGCACCAGCGGGTGGCGGTCGCCCGCGCGCTCGGTGACCTTCCGGCGACCGCCGGCGCGCTCGCCGACGGGACGGTCTCCCACGGCCACGCCGCCGTCATCGCGTCGACCGCCGCCGACGTCGGTCCGGAGCACGCCCGGGTCGCCGAGCCGATCCTGCTCGAGGCGGCCCGCACGATGGATCCGGGATCCCTGCGGAGACTGGCGACGCGCATCCGTTACGCCGCCGACGCGGACGGCGTGCTCGGCGACGCGGAGAAGGTGTTCGCCCGTCGTCGGCTGCACCTCTCCTCGACCTTCGGCGGCATGGTCGTTCTCGACGGCCTGTTCGATCCGGAAAGTGGCGCCACCCTGATGGCTGCGCTGACGGCGATGTCGGCTCCCCGCCGGGTCGACGACCCCAGGAGCGCGGCGCAGGCCAAGGCCGATGCGCTCGTCGAGCTGGCCCGCCGGGCCCTCGACCGCGGGGAACTGCCCGAGCAGTCCGGCGAACGGCCGCATCTGGTGGTGACCGTCGACCTCACCAGTCTGCGTGGGAACGCCGGCGCGCCGCCCGCCGAGCTCGACTGGACCGGGCCGATCCCGGCGGAGACCGCGCGGCGGATCGCCTGCGACGCCGGGGTCTCCCGGGTCCTGATGGCCGGTAAGGGTCAGGTGCTCGATGTGGGCCGGACGACGCGCATCGTTCCGGCGGCGGTGCGGAAGGCCCTCGCGGTGCGGGACGGCGGCTGCCGGTTCCCCGGGTGCTTCCGTCCCCCACCGTTCACCGACGCCCACCACATCGTCAGTTGGCTGCACGGCGGCGCGACCGCACTCGACAACCTCATCCTGCTCTGCCGATTCCACCATCGGTGGGTGCACGAGCGCCGGTGGCACATCCGCCTTGACCGCGACGGCGGCGCGGAGATCCGGCCGCCGTAGCGATCAAGTCAGCGGTGATCAGACCGAGCGGCGGGCCATCGCCTCGGCGCCGACCCGCAGGCCGTCCTCGGCCGAGATCGCGGGAGTCGTGTCGATCTGGAAGACGTCACCCCAGGTGAGGTGGATCTCCATGATGGCGCCGTAATCGTCCGTCTCGAGGATCGAGATCACCGCGACCTGCTCCGAGGCGGGCCAGTACTCACCAAGCACCGTGGCGGCATCCGGATACTTCCACTGCGCCCGCCGAATCAGGGCGCCGTCGCGCTGTTCCCTGTTCAACCCGGGCTGCCATTTCATGACCATGACGTAGAGCACGACCGATCCCCCCTCTGAGACGGTTGTCCGTTGAGCCGAAGCATAGGTCGGCTCGCCCGCCGGTATGGCCCGAAAGCCGGAGCATGCACGTTCGCGCACGCAGTGTGCAGCGACCGTCCGAGTACACTCCGCGCATGACCGCGCTCGTGACCCCGCCGCTCGCCGATGCGGTGCGGGACGAGACGTCGCTGCGTCGATTTCTCGCCGGCTTGCCGGGTGTCGACCAGGTAGGAGCCGAGGGCCGGGCGGCCGGGCTGTTCACCCGCAGCATCAAGAAGGACGCGAAGCTCTGGGCGCTGGATACCGCGATCTCGATGATCGATCTGACCACCCTGGAGGGGGCCGATACCCCGGGCAAGATCCGCAGCCTCTGTGCGAAGGGGCTCCGTCCCGACCCGGCGGATCCGAGTTGCCCGCCGGTCGCGGCGATCTGTGTCTATCCCGACCTCGTTGCCGAGTGCCGCGAGCACCTCGGCGGGGGCACCGTGAAGATCGCGAGCGTCGCCACGGCGTTTCCGTCCGGCCGGGCGTCGATGTCGACCAAGCTCGCCGACGTCGGTGAGGCCGTCGCCGCGGGGGCGGACGAGATCGACATGGTGATCGACCGCGGTGCTTTCCTGAGCGGCCGCTATCTGCAGACCTACGAGGAGATCGTCGCGATCAAAGAGGCGAGTGGTGCGGCCCACCTGAAGGTGATCCTCGAGACCGGTGAGCTGTCCACATTGGACAACGTACGTCGTGCCTCGTGGCTTGCTCTGCTCGCCGGGGCCGACTTCATCAAGACGTCGACGGGTAAGGTGCAGCCGGCGGCGACGCCCCCGGTCGCCGTGGTGATGCTCGAGGCGGTGCGCGACTTCGCTCTTTCGACCGGACAGCACCGCGGGGTGAAACTCGCCGGCGGGATCCGGGCGGCCAAGGACGCCATCCGCTACCTCGTCCTGGTCAAGGAGATCGCCGGGGACGAGTGGCTCACCGCGGATCTCTTCCGCTTCGGCGCGTCCGGGCTGCTCAATGATCTCCTCATGCAACGCACCACCCAGCAGACCGGCGTCTACTCCGGTCCCGACTACTTCACGGTGGACTGACCGATGTCCTCGACACCGCCCGTCTGGGAATATGCGCCCGCACCCGAGTCACGGGAGATCGCGCGACTGCGGTCGTCCTACGGGATGTTCGTCGGTGGGGAGTTCTCCGCGGGAAGCGGCGGAAGCTTCAAGACGGTCAACCCCGCGACGGAGGAGGTACTCGCCGAGGTCGCCGACACGGGCGAGGCCGATGTCGACCGGGCGGTGCGGTCCGCGCGCCGCGCCTTCGACGGCAGCTGGGGCCGGATGCCCGGGCGCGAGCGGGCGAAGTACGTCTTCCGGATCGCCCGGCTGATCCAGGAACGCTCCCGCGAGCTCGCCGTGCTGGAGAGCCTCGACAACGGCAAGCCGATCAAGGAGTCCCGCGACGTCGACGTACCGCTGGCAGCGGCGCACCTCTTCTACTACGCGGGTTGGGCCGACAAGCTTGAATACGCCGTGCCGGCGTCGGCGAACGGCCGTCGGCCGCGCCCGCTCGGCGTCGCCGGCCAGGTCATCCCGTGGAACTTCCCGCTGCTCATGGCCGCGTGGAAGCTCGCGCCGGCGTTGGCGGCCGGCAACACGTGCGTACTGAAGCCGGCCGAGACGACGCCGCTGAGCGCCCTGGTCCTGGCCGAGATCTGTCAGCAGGCAGACCTGCCGCCCGGCGTCGTCAACGTGCTGCCCGGTGCCGGCGGCACGGGTCGCGCCGTGGTGAGTCATCCGCAGATCGACAAGATCGCTTTCACCGGATCCACCGAGGTCGGCAAGGAGATCGCCCGCGCGGCCGCCGGCACCGACAAGCGGCTCACTCTCGAGCTCGGCGGCAAGGCCGCCAACGTCGTCTTCGACGATGCTCCCCTGGACCAAGCTGTCGAAGGCATCGTCAACGGCGTCTACTTCAACCAGGGGCACGTCTGTTGCGCCGGTAGCCGGCTGCTGGTGCAGGAGTCGATCGCTGACGAGTTGCTCGGCGCACTGCGGCGTCGGCTCGCGACCTTGCGGCTGGGCGACCCGCTCGACAAGAACACCGACATCGGCGCGATCAACTCCGCCGAACAACTCGCGAAGATCCGCGAGCTCACCGCGTCCGGTGACGCCGAGGGCGCGAGCCGGTGGTCGCCGCCGTGCACCCTCCCCGACCGCGGCTTCTGGTTCCCTCCCACGGTCTTCACCGGGGTCTCGCAGGCCCATCGGATCGCCCGCGAGGAGATCTTCGGGCCGGTGCTGTCGGTGCTCACCTTCCGTACGCCGGACGAGGCGGTGCAGAAGGCCAACAACACGCCTTACGGACTTTCCGCGGGGATCTGGACGGAGAAGGGTTCGCGCATCCTATGGATGGCCCAGCGGCTGCGGGCCGGCGTGGTGTGGGCCAACACGTTCAACCGGTTCGATCCGACGTCGCCGTTCGGCGGCTACCAGGAATCCGGCTTCGGTCGCGAAGGTGGCCGCCACGGACTGGAGGCCTACCTCGATGCCTGAGCGCGTCACCGCGAGCCGGGCACCGGTCCGCAAGACCTACAAGCTCTACATCGGTGGGGCCTTCCCCCGATCGGAGTCGGCTCGCTCCTACGTCGTCGACTCCGCGCGCGGCGGGTTCCTCGCCAACGCCGCACAGGCGTCGCGGAAGGACGCCCGCGATGCGGTGGTCGCCGCCCGCAAGGCGTTCGGGAAATGGTCGCAGGCAACGGCGTACAACCGTGGCCAGGTGCTCTACCGGATCGCGGAGATGCTCGAGGGCCGGCGGGCGGAGTTCATCGACGCCGTCGTGGCCGGTGAGGGCGTGTCGGCCCGCACCGCAAGGTCCACCGTGGACCGGGCCATCGACCGCTGGGTGTGGTACGCCGGGTGGACCGACAAGATCGCCCAAGTGTTCGGCGGCACCAACCCGGTCGCCGGGCCGTATTTCGACTTCTCCGTTCCCGAGCCGACCGGAGTCGTGGCGGTGGTGGCGCCGCAGCGCTCGTCGCTGCTCGGCTTGGTGAGCGTCGTCGCGCCCGTGGTCGCCTCCGGCAACACGACCGTCGTGGTGGCCTCGGAGCGCCGGCCGTTGCCGGCGATCGCCTTGGCGGAGGTGCTCGCGACCTCCGACCTGCCGGGCGGCGTCATCAACCTGTTGACCGGCATCACCACCGAGCTCGCACCGTGGTTGGCCTCGCACATGGACGTCAACGCGATCGACCTCACCGGCGCGGATCCGAAGCAGAGTACCGACCTCGAACGACGCTCCGCCGACAACATCAAGCGGGTGCTCCGCGCCCCGGCCGGCGGCGAGCCCAGCTGGACGGGCGATCCGGGTGTCTCGCGACTCGGTGCATTTCTGGAGACCAAGACGGTCTGGCATCCGATGGGCATCTGATTCGCGGTGGTGCGTCTCGCTTTCGCCGTCCGCCCGCCGGCGGAGGTGACCGCTGTCGTGGCGGCCGCCGCTCGGCCCGTCGTCGAGGGCGTC
>DASXJE010000214.1 GCA_036497565.1 Mycobacteriales bacterium | reverse complement strand
CAGCGACAGTACGACGTCCATGAGCCGGGACAGAACGCCGTCGACCGTGCCGGCGAAGTACCCGGCCAGCAAGCCCACGATCACACCCACCAGCACGGCAAGGCCCGCGGCGACCACACCCACCAGCAGGGAGATCCGTGCGCCGTAGATGACCCGGAGGAAGACGTCCCGTCCAAGGTCGTCGGTGCCGAAGTAGAACGTCGAACCCGGACCGACCGGGATGCCGTCCGGGGTAAGTCCCGTCGTCCGGAACTGGGTGTCGGGACTGTGGCCGAGGGCATGGGCGATCAACGGGGCGAAGAGGGCCAACAGCACGATGGCCGTGATCACCACCGCCGACCCGATCGCGACCTTGTCCCGGCGCAGCCGGGCCCACGCCAGTTGCCACGGGCCGCGGCCGTGGATGGCCGAGGGCGCGGCTGGCGTCGCGCCGGAGGTGATGGTCGCGACCGCGGGCGTCGACGTCATGCGGTCCTCCCGGGTTCGCTGTCGGGGATCGGATAGTGACAAGCGAAGGCGTGCGTCGGCACCGCGTTCGGTTCGGAGCCGACCGTCAGCTCGGGATCGTCGATCCGGCATCGCTCCCGCGCTCGAGGGCACCGCGGATGGAACCGGCAGCCGGTCGGTGGGTGGACCGGCGAGGGCACGTCGCCGGTGAGCACGATGCGCGCGCCGTCGTCGACCTGATCGGGGTCCGGGTTGGGGACCGCGGACAGCAGTGCCTGGGTGTACGGGTGGCGAGGATGCGTGAACAGGTCCTCGGTCTCGGCGATCTCCACGATCCGGCCGAGGTACATCACCGCGATCCGGTCGCTGACGTGGCGGACGACGGAGAGGTCGTGGGCGATGAAGAGGTAGGTCAGCCCGAGCTTGCGCTGCAGTTCGGCCAGCAGGTTGATGATCTGGGCCTGGATGGACACGTCGAGCGCGGAGACCGGCTCGTCGCACACGACCAGCTCCGGATTGAGGGCGAGCGCCCGCGCCAACCCGATCCGCTGCCGTTGGCCGCCGGAGAACTCCGTGGGGAAGCGGTTGTAGTGCTCGGGGCTCAGGCCGACCAGTCGCATGAGCTCCTGCACCCGCCGCTTGCGCTCCTCGCCGGAGGCGACTCCGTTGTTGGCGAACGGATCCCCGATGATGGATCCGACCCGGCGGCGCGGATTGAGGGAGCCGTACGGGTCCTGGAAGACCATCTGCATCTTCCGGCGGAGGGGACGCAGCCGCCGTCGGGACAGTGCGGAGATGTCCTGGCCGTCGAACGAGATGGTGCCCGATGTGATGTCGTGAAGCCTGGTGATGCACCGGGCCAGCGTCGACTTGCCGCATCCGGACTCGCCGACCAGGCCGAGGGTCTCGCCGCGGCGCACGGTCAGGTTGATCCCGGCCAACGCGTGCACGTGCTCGCTCGGACGCCCGAACCGGCGGCCGGACCTGACCGGGAACCGCTTCACGATGTCCACCAGTTCCAGCAGTGTCTCCGGGTCGGTCGTGTCGACCCGTGACACGGCCCCCGCGGTCATGCCGACGCCGCCGAATCGACGGCGGTGTCCCGTTCGACCGTGCCGTCGTCGTGCGAGGCGAGGCGGCGGCGCAACACGGCCTGCGCGTCGGTCCCGATCGCGTCCGGCGGCAGCCAGCAGGCGGACACATGGTCCTGTCCACCCTCCACGTCCCGCATCGGCGGCTCGTCGGACCTGCACCGGTCGGTCGCGTAGTCGCACCGCGGCTGGAAGGGGCATCCCGGCGGTATCCGCAGCAGGCTCGGCGGCAGGCCGGGGATCGACCGCAGGGCACTCCCGCGGTCGCCGCGCTGGGGGAGCGAGCTGATGAGACCTTCGGTGTAGGGGTGGTGCGGTTGGTGGTACAACGTTCGCTTGTCGGCGTACTCCAACGGTTTGCCCGCGTACATCACGACGACGCGGTCGGCGACGTCGGCGATCACTCCGAGATCGTGCGTGATCAGGATGACCGCCGTTCCGAACTCCCGCTGCAAACTTTTGATCAGCGTCATGATCTGCGCCTGCACAGTCACGTCGAGAGCCGTCGTCGGCTCGTCGGCGATGAGCAGCTTCGGATTGAGCGCCAGCGCCATCGCGATCATGACCCGCTGGCGCATGCCGCCGGAGAACTGGTGCGGGTAGTCGCGCACCCGCTGCGCCGGGGTCGGAATCCCTACCAGTTCCAACAGTTCGACGGCCCGCTGTCGGGCGTCCTTCCGGCTCACCGACTCGTGGGCCCGGATCATCTCGACGATCTGCCAGCCAACCCGGTAGTTCGGGTGCAGGCTGGACAGTGGGTCCTGGAAGATCATGCCGATCTGAGCGCCTCGGATCCGGCGAAGCTCCGAGGCCGGCGTGGTGAGCAGGTCCCTGCCCTCGAACCGGGCCTGCCCGCTCACCCGCGCGCCGCGGGTCAGTCCGACGATCGTCTGCGTGGAGACGCTCTTTCCCGAGCCCGACTCCCCGACGATGCCGAGCGTCTCGCCCGGCTCGACATCGAAGCTGACACCGCGCACGGCGGGCAGCACACCGTCCGGAGTAGCGAACGACACGTGCAGGTCCTCTACCTCAAGTAGCGACATGAGGGGTTATCCGTTCAGCCACACGTTGGTGATGTCGAAGTTCTCGTTGATCGGGAGGTAGATGGTGTTCTGCAGCCGGGAGGACCTGTAGAGCGGAACATCCACATTGGCCAGTGGGACCAGGGCCGCGTCCCGCATGGTCTGCAGCGACGCCTGCTGCCACAGGTTCGCCACCTGTGACTCCTGTGAACTCGGCAGGGAGAGCGCCTGCTCGATCAGGTTGTTGGTGATCGGGCTGTCGTAGTCGCCGTAGTCCACGGAGTTCGGCCCGTAGTTCGTGCCGTCGGTCATCGGTTGCAGCACGGCCCGGCCGTTGACGCCGAACCAGTCCGGCACCCAGAACAGCAGCGCGATGTCCCAGGTGCCCCGCTGGCTGCTGGACGGGTCGGATATGTAGTGCACGGTGAAGTCGGTCTGGGTGGCCGAGATCATCTGGACGGTGATGCCGGCTGCCAGCAGGTCCGCCTGGATCAGCTGCGCGGTCTGCGGATTGTTCTGGGTGTTCGGGAAGAGCAGCTTGAGGGTGAGCCCGTTCGGGTAGCCGGCGGCGGCCAGCAGTTGCTTCGCCTTCCCCGGATCGCCGTGGTCACCTTCGGTGGGGTAGAGATTGAACGGCTGGAAGCCGACGTCGCCCTTGGCGAGAATCTGGCTCGCCGGCTGCGCGATCTTGCCGCCACCGAGTGTCTGGGCGATCGCGCTCTTGTCGATGGCGTACTCCACGGCCTGTCGGACCTGGAGGTTCTTCATCGCCGAGTTCTGGTCGGGACTCTGCTGGTTGAACACCGCGTAGCTCACCGCGGCGCTGGAGTTGACCGACAGGTTCGGATCGCCGGTCAGTCCGGGCAGGTCCGGTGTGGGCACGACGACGTCCCAGCCCATGTCGGTGGTCCCGGCCTGGATCTGCTGTTGGACGGCCTGCTGGGTCTCACCCTCGTTGATGACGATCTTGTCGACGTAGGCCTTGCGGATCGGGTCGCTGCTGGCTGTCCAGGCCGAGTTGCGGTCCAGCACGATCTGGCTGCCCGGCGTGTACTTGGTGATCTGGTACGGGCCATCGGACAGGACGTGCGCGTCGAACTCCGGGCTGTTCGGCACGTAGTCCAGGTACTCGACGGGCACCGCCGAGGCGAAGGGCTCGGCGATGATGTCGAGGAAGTCGGCGGTGGGGTGGGTGAGCTTGAAGACCATGGTCTTC
>DASXJE010000213.1 GCA_036497565.1 Mycobacteriales bacterium | reverse complement strand
GCGTGGTCGAGGTCGGCGAGCAGGTCGTCGACGGACTCGATGCCGACCGAGAGCCGCACCAGGTCGGCGGGCACCTCCAGCATCGAGCCACTCACCGAGGCGTGGGTCATCCGGCCGGGGTGCTCGATCAACGATTCCACTCCCCCGAGCGACTCGCCCAGGATGAAGACCTCGGTCCGCTCGCAGATCCGCAGCGCCGCCGGCTCGCCGCCGCGGACCCGGAACGACACCATCCCGCCGTAGCCGCGCATCTGCTTCCGGGCGATCTCGTGGCCTGGGTTGTCGGGCAGCCCGGGATAGTGCACGGCGGTGACCGACGGGTGGGCGGTCAGCATCGCGACGATCCGCTCGGCGTTGGCGCAGTGCCGGTCCATCCGCACGGCCAGGGTCTTCGCCCCGCGCAGCACCAGCCAGGCGTCGAAGGGGCCGGCGACCGCACCGAGCGCGTTCTGGTGGAAAGCCAGCCGCTCGCCGAGTTCGGCGTCGTCGACGACCAACGCGCCACCGATGACGTCGGAGTGACCGCCGAGGTACTTCGTCGTGGAGTGCACCACGATGTCGGCGCCGAGGGCCAACGGCTGCTGCAGGTACGGCGAGGCGAACGTGTTGTCCACCACCAGCGACGCCTCCGCCTCGTGGGCGAGCACGGCGAGCGCGGCGATGTCGGAGACGCTGAGCAGCGGGTTGGTCGGCGTCTCGCACCACACCAGCCGGGTGGTCGGCCGGATCGCCGCACGCACCGCGTCGACGTCGCCGAGCGGCACGGGAGTGAAGTCGACGCCCCAGCGGGCCAGCACGCTCGCGAACAGCCGGAAGGTGCCGCCGTAGGCGTCGTTCGGGATCAGGACATGGTCCCCAGGGCGGCAGAGCGCCCGGAGCAGGCAGTCCTCGGCCGCCAACCCGGAGGCGAAAGCCAGCCCGCGACGACCGCCTTCGAGGGCTGCCAGACACTCCTCGAGAGCGGTCCGGGTGGGGTTGGCCGACCGGCTGTACTCATATCCGCCGCGCAGACCGCCCACGCCGTCCTGTTTGTAGGTCGACGTCGCATGGATCGGCACGCTGACCGCGCCGGTTGCGGGGTCGGGATCCTGCCCGGCGTGGATGGCGAGAGTTTCGAAGCCACTCATCCCGGCAGGCTATCGGGCGGTGACCGAGCGACGGCCGCCCGCCGCCACGCGGGTAACATTCCGCTGCGTCATCGTCCTCGGACAGGGAGCGCTTCGGATGCCCACCGCTACAGACCGCCGCCGGTACGCGATCGTGGGCACCGGTGGCCGGGCCGAGATGTACACCAAGGCGCTGGCCGCCGACTTCCCCGACACGGCGGAACTGGTCGCCCTTTGCGACGTCAACCAGACGCGGATGGACGTCCACCTCGGCGTACTGCGCGACGCGGGCCTCCCGCCGGTGCCGACGTACTCGGCCAAGGACTTCGACCGGATGCTCGTCGAGCAGCGGGTCAACGGGCTCGTCGTCACCACCGTCGACCGGTTCCACGACGACTACATCGTCGCCGGGATGCGCGCCGGCTGCGACGTGGTCACCGAGAAGCCGATGACGATCGACGCCGCCCGGTGCCGACGGATCCTGGCCGCTCAGGCCGAGACCGGCCGACGGCTGACCGTGACGTTCAACTACCGCTACAGCCCGGTGGCCACGAAGGTGCGCGAGGTGCTCGCCTCCGGTGCGATCGGCGAGATCGGGTCGGTCCACTTCGAGTGGACGCTCGACACCGTGCACGGGGCCGACTACTTCCGGCGGTGGCACCGGGACAAGGCCAACTCCGGCGGCCTCATGGTGCACAAGGCCACCCACCACTTCGACCTGGTCAACTGGTGGATCGACTCCGCGCCGGAGCGGGTCTTCGGGCTCGGCAAGCTCTTCTTCTACGGCGATGAGAACGGCCGGCGGCGCGGCCTGGCGCGCGACTACGTGCGCGCGCACGGCAACCCCCAGGCCGCCGACGACCCGTTCGCGATCCGGCTCGAGGACAACCCGAAGCTGCAGGCCCTCTACCTCGACGCCGAGCACGAGGACGGGTACTTCCGCGACCAGAACGTCTTCGGCGCGGGCATCACCGCCGAGGACGACATGGCGGTGACCGTCCGATACCGCAGCGGCGCGACGATGAGCTACCACCTCACGGCGTACTCGCCGTGGGAGGGCTACCGGGTCATGTTCAACGGCAGCCTCGGCCGGCTCGAGCTCGAGGTGACCGAGCGCGCCTTCGCGCAGTCCGAGGCGGCCCCGGCGCCGCCGGAGGCGGGTGCGGTGCTGCACGGCGCCGG
>DASXJE010000212.1 GCA_036497565.1 Mycobacteriales bacterium | reverse complement strand
GTCGCGCGGACCCTGGATCAGGAAGGACCTGCCAGCGGCGACTACGTCCTCACCGGTCCCGAGTCACTGACTCAGGAACAGCAGGTCAACGTCATCGGTCAGGTCCTGGGTCGTCAGATCAGATTTGAGGCGCTGTCACCGGACCAGTTTCGACGCGAGACCGAGGGAAGCTGGCCGCGACCGGCCGTCGACATGCTGCTTGCCGCCTGGGGCGCGACAATGGGAAGGCCGGCATTCGTCAGCACTTCGGTGTTCGACGTCCTCGGATCGGAGCCGCGATCATTCCGCCAATGGGTCACCGATCACGCCACCGCCTTCATTGAAGGTCCGACCCCATAGCGTCACCCCACAGACGCGGCAGGCACGCGCTGATGTTCGGCCGTGACGAAGAGCGGAGTAATCGATACGTCCACGGAAAGCTCACCGTCGCGGACCGACGTGGCGTGTGCCTCTCCGAAGACGTCGACGGACGTCGCTGCCGGCGCACCCCACGGCACGTAGACCCGCACCGCGGGCTCACTTTCCCCGGCGACCTGGTCCCGGTGATCCCACAGCACCAGCAGGGGCGGCCGATCGGCGCGCTGCACCTCGAACGCGTAAACCGTAGGCCTCTCGACGATCGGCACGCGGTGCACCTGCTCGACGCCGGCAAGTTCGTCGACGAGGAGCGCAAAAGCGTCCGCAGCCGGGCGACGTCTGGTCAGCGACCGGTCTTCGTACGCCAACAGTGGCAGCTTCCCGAACATCAGGTGCATCATCTGCCGCGGGTCGACCGGCTCAGGGACCTCGGGTGCGAGGTTCCAGTAGACGGTCCGGCGGACACCGCCGGCGAGGGCCAGCAGGTTGCGCATGACGACTTGGCGGCAGTTGATCCGGTCGCGCAGCGCCTCGACCTCGGCAGGGCACCCTTCCAGGAACATCTGCAAAGTCGGTGGGAGATCGGGCATCCGGTCGTAGAGGGCTCCCATGGCCCGGCGTTCGGGAGTCTCCTGCCGCGCCCGCTCGACGAGCTCCTCTTTGCTCTGCGTCGCCGGAGCCTCCGCGAACGCCGCGGCGAGGGTTTGCTGAAGCACCGGACCGACCTCGGGAAACTCGAACGGCACCGGCCCGGCGTACTCCCCGACGACGACGGGTTTCAGGTAGCCGTGGGCGCGCATCAACTCCCGCGCGGTGTCGAGATACGCCGGAATGGCGGTCACGTCGCCGTAGAGGTGAACGTCGAAGAGGTCGAAGTAGTCTCGCCCCGCCCCCACGAGGTGGTCGAAGAACTGCCGCGGTTCGCTGCCGATCTCGCTACTGAGTACGTCGTAGCCGCAGCCACCGAGCACCACCGCAGCGGTCGGATCGGCGTCCTTGACCGCGCCGTACATCGTCTTCAGTTGCGTGACGTACTCCGCCGCGGTGCCGGCCCACAGCAGTTGGGTGTTGCTCGGCTCGTTGTCACACTGCCAGTACCGGACTCGGCCCGCGCAGTGGCGCACCGTCCGCCGCACGAATTCGCCGTACGCCGCGAGGTCGTGCGCCGGTGACGGAGGAAGGAAGTCGGTCGACTCGCGGGTCGCCCACAACGAGCTCGAGCAGAGAGTGATCCAGACTTCCTCGTCGCCGTCGAGCTGGTCCAGTAGTGCGTCGACCGTGTTCCACACGTAGCGGCCGGGCTCCGGCTCGATCTGCCCCCAGTAGAGGTACGCCCGCACCAGCCCGGCTCCGAGAGCTCGGGCCTGGGGAACGAACTCATCGGGCCGGCCGAACACGCCGTAACTGATTCCCCGCACGACCCCCAATCTGATGCCCGGCAGGTCGAACGGGTCGGCCTCGGAGAAGGAACTTGCGATCATGTCGGGTACTCCCGGGTAGAGGCTCAGAGTTTATTACGTACACGTAGGTTTATAGCGTACACTCAGCTGGTGCGCCAACCGGTTACCCGCTCCGCCCCACTGATCTGGGCCGAACCCGCGCCCCCGCCACAACAGCGCGCGCTCGGGCGCGAGTCGATCGTGGCCGCCGCTATCGATCTTGCCGACGATGCCGGGGCTTCGGCGCTGACCATGAAGAGGGTCGCCGAACGAATCGGCCCCTACTCACCGATGTCGCTGTATCGCTACGTCTACAGCAAGGACGGCCTCATCGATCTGATGCTCGACGCGGCCACTGCCGAGATCGAGATTCCGGCGCGGCCCGGCCGGAGCTGGCGCAAGGACCTGCGCACCCTGGCCGCGGGCACCCGCGCGATGACGCGACGGCACCCGTGGTTCTCGACCCTGATCCACACCCGGCCCCCGGTCGGTCCCCATCTCATGGGCCGGGTGGAGTTCATGCTCACCGTGCTGACCCGCCAAGGCGCCGCCGTGGCGGAGGCGATGACCTACTCGGCCCTGATCGACCGGCACATCTTCGGGTTCGGGCTGCAGGAGGCCGAAGAAGCCAACATGAGCCGGCGCCACGGGCTGGACGACACCGCCACCCTCCTGGCCGAGATGGCGGCAGTGCAGAAGCTTGCGGCCGCGGACCACCCGCATCTCGCGAGTTGGCTCGCCCAGCCGAGCGGACCCACGATGGACGAGCAGTTCGATCTCGGGCTGGGCTTTCTCATCGACGGCATCGCCGGCCTTCTCCGCGGGAAGACATCGACCTGAGTCAGCTGTGCCCCAGGACCGGATGCGTCCGGTACGGCTCCTCCAACTGCCGGATCTCGTGCTCGTCGAGGCCGATCCCGACGGCGGCGACCGCATCCTGCAGGTGGGTCAACTTGGTCGCGCCGACGATCGGCGCGGTGACACCGGTCTGGTGAAGCAGCCACGCCAGCGCAATCTGTGCCGGTGGAAGACCCCGGTTCTTGGCGACGGAGCGCAGGGCGTCGACGACATCGAAATCGTCGTCGGTGTAGTTCTGGTCGGCGACCGGGTCATTTCCGGCCCGCACGGTGGTGTTCCGGCGACCCCGCTCACGACTGCCCGCGAGCAGGCCGCGGGCCAGCGGACTGTAGGGGATGACGCCGACGCCCTGGTCCACGCAGAGCGGGATCATCTCCCGTTCTTCCTCCCGGTAGGCCAGGTTGTACTGGTTCTGCATCGCGGCGAACCGCGTCGGGCCGGCCTGTTGCGCCTTCGCGAACTGCCACGCGAACATGCTGGAGGCGCCGATGTAGCGAGCCTTGCCGGCCTGCACGATGTCATGCAGCGCCTGCATCGTCTCCTCAATCGGTGTGTCGTAGTCCCAGCGGTGTATCTGGTAGAGGTCGACGTGATCGGTACCGAGCCGGCGCAACGACGCATCGATACCTGCCAGCAGATGTTTGCGCGACAGTCCGCCGTAGTTACGGCCGGCGCCCATCGGGTAGTAGACCTTCGTGGCCAGCACGTAGTCGTCGCGCCGCCCGAACAAGCGGGAGAGCAGCGTCCCGGTGACCCGCTCGCTGGCGCCAAGGTCGTACATGTCCGCGGTGTCGAAGAACGTCACTCCGGCCTCGACCGCGACTCGCACGATCGGCTCGGCGCCGTCGGCGTCGAGGTGCCACGCTCGCCGGGACGTGTCACCGTAACTCATCATGCCCAGGCCGATCCGCGAGACGGACAGACCGCAGGACCCTAGTCGGGCGTAGTCCACGGCAGCCTCCCGTCAGGTCATCCCTTCACCGCGGTCAGCGTAATGCCCTCGATGAACCGGCGCTGAGCGAGGAAGAAGACCAGCACGACAGGAGCGACGATGAGGATCGAGTACGCCGCCTGTCCCCCGACATCGACCTGGTACTGGTTCTGCCGGAAGTACTCCATGCCCAGAACCAGCGTGCTCAGGCTCTTGTCGTTGAGGTAGATCAGCGGTCCGAGGAAGTCGTTCCACCCGGCCACGAACTGCAGGAGAGCGACGACGATCAGGGCAGGCTTGGCCAGCGGGAGGAACACCCGGAGGAAGATGCGGAACTCCGACGCCCCGTCGATGCGGGCCGCCTCGGCGAGCTCGACCGGCATCCGCAGGAAGAACTGGCGGAACAAGAAGATGTAGATCGGGATGCCGAAGAAGTACGGCACGATGAGCGGGTAGAACGTGTTGAGCCAGCCGAACTTGCTGAAGAGGATGTACTGCGGGATGAGCAGGACCTCGTAAGGGATCAGCATCGTCGCGATCACGAGCAGGAACACGGCGTTCTGCCCGCGCCACTTGATGACCGAGAAGCCGTAGCCGACCAGCGCGCTGGATATCGCCACGCCGACGACCTGGAGGCCGACGATGACGACCGTGTTGAGCAGCATGTGTGCGAACGGCGCGACATTGAGGGCCTGCGGGTAGTTGCCGAAGTAGATCGGGTTGGGGATCCACTGCGGCGGGATGATCGTGTTCTGGGCAAGGGTCTTCAGCGACTCGGCGATCATCGCCAGGACAGGTACGGCGAAGACGAGCGCCACGCAGGTGAGGACGAGGTGGCGGCTCAGCGTCTTGGCGACCCGAATTCTGAGCCGGCCCATCGATCCCGTTGTCGAGCTCATCGTGCGCCAGCCCCTTCGTAGTAGACCCAACGTTTGCTGAGACCGAACATCAGCACGGTGATGACCAGGACGAACGCGAACATCAGCCACGACATCGCGGCCGCGTATCCGATCTGGGAGTTGACGAAGGCGTCCTCATAGATGAGCAGGCCCCACGTCATCGTCGAGTTGGCCGGCCCACCGGCGGTCGACCCGCCGCCGTTGGAGGTCAGGTAGAAGATCGAGATGAAGTTCTGGAAGCCGTAAATGATGGCGAGCAGCACGTTGAAGAAAATGATCGGGCTGAGCAGGGGAAGCGTGACGTGCCGGAGCCTCGCCCACCAGCCGGCACCGTCAACCTTCGCGGCCTCGACCACGTGCTGTGGAATGTCCTGGAGACCGGCGAGATAGATGATCACCGTGTTGCCGACGCCCCACAAACCGAGGATCACGATCGCCGGCTTCGACCAGGTCGTGGAGAAGAGCCAGCCGGGCCCGGTGATACCGAACCAGCCCAGGACCTTGTTCAGTACGCCGGTGTTGGGGTCGAGCACGAGGCTGAAGACGAACGCACTCACCACGACCGGCAGCATCGTGGGGAGGTAGTAGAGCGTGCGGTAGACGCCGATGCCACGGATCTTCTGGTTCAACAGGAGCGCCAGCACAAGCGCGAGCGCGCTGCCCAGGATGACTCCGAAGAACGCGAGATACAGGGTGTTGACCAGGGCGGTGCGGACGTACGGATCCTTGGTGAAGATCTGCACGTAGTTACGGCCACCGACCCAGTCACTGATCCCGAGTCCGTTGAAGTTGGTGAAGCTGTAGTAGAGCGACGTGGCGAGCGGTATCACCGTGAACGCCAGGAAGCCGGCGATCCACGGCGAGATGAAGCACAGGCCGACCCGGAGCGAACGGCGGCTCGGCCGGCGCCTTGTGGCAGCCGATCCGGTCGTCGTAGGTGCCGTTCGTACGCCGGCCTCGATCGATGAGTCCACCATCTCGGTTCCTTCCTGTGGTGGGGGCCGACTACCGCTGGTACAAGCCCAGCGCGACGGTGCTGTCCAACGTCGCTTGGATCTGCTGCTGTGCCTGGGTGAGCGCCGCGACGGGCTCCCGTTGCAGGGCGACGATGGTGTCCTGGGTCTCGTCGAGAATGCGGTAATACTGCTGGAGGATCGGGCTGGGCTGCAGCCACCACTGGCCGCCGCTCCGCTTGTCGACCGCGATCACCGACTGCCAACTCGGGTCGGAGGCGAGGTAAGGCTGCGACATGGTGGCCTTCTTCGCCGGCAGCCAGCCCAGCTGCGGGCCGAGGTAGGTACCGAAGTTCTTGGACTGGGTGATCCACTCGGCGAACTTCATGGCCTCGACCGGGTGCTTGGCGCCCTTGGGGACCATGAACGCCCACCCGCTGTGACTCAGGTACTGCTTCCCGCCGGGCGGCGCGGGCAGCTCAGTCACACCGACGGTGTCGGTGAACGTCTTCTTGCCGACGTTCGCCTCCTGGCCGATCTCCCAGTCGCCGATCATGATCATCCCGACCTTGCCGGAGATCAGCGGGTCGGCGGCCGCACCCTGCGCCCCGGTCACCGTCGTGAAGCTGTTGACCTTCGACCCGCCGCCGTACTTGCGGGCGACGCTCTGCTCGTAGGCCAGGACGCTCCGGAACTCCGGGGTATCGACGAGTGCGGACTTCGACGAGCCGTCTTTGAAGGTCGTCCCGAAGAGGTGCCCGAGCTGGATGTAGTTGAACTGCCAACCGGCCCACGGGACAAATCCCAGGCGCTTTATCCGACCATTCTGGATCTGGTCGATCTTCTTCGCGTCCTGCTGCAATTCCGCCCATGTGGTCGGCGGTTTGTTCGGATCGAGTCCGACCTCGCGGAAGATTTTCTTGTTGTACCAAAGCAAGGTGTCGGGATCCCAGTCGACCGGCAGGCCGTACTGATGATCGTTCCAGAGCGTCGACCGCCAGGCGTAGGGGCTGAAATCCGACTCGTGCAGCCCGAAGCCCGTGATCTGTTTCTCGACCGGCTCGAGCTCGCCCTTTGCGGCCCAGGCGGCGAGCACGTCGTCGTAGGAGAGCGTGAGATCGGGCGGCTTGTGCGCGGAGACCGCCGCGAGGAGCTTGCCATTGTTGTCGTCACCGACGTTCGGGTCGATCGAGACGTTGACGGCGATGTCGGGATGGTCGCAGTTGAACGCCTGCGCGGCTTTCACCAGACCTGGGGCCGCGCTGATCTCCCACCAGTCGACGACGGTGACGTGCGCAGCCTGTGGCCGCCCCGGGCACAGGGCGCTCTTGGGAACGGATCCGGTGCCGGCGCCGAATCCGGCTGCGACGGAACAGGCGGGGAGGGCGAGCAGGCAGAGCGCGGCGAAGGCGGAAGCGATGACGGGACGACGGCGCACGTAGGTACCTCCACTGCGGTCACGACGCCTTGACTGGGATCTCACTCGTGCCGCGTGAGCAGGAGCTCGACGGGCATCGCGCTACGCCGCTCGTCGACGGCGATGTCCACCGGTCCGGGAGTCTTTTGATCGAGGTGTTCGGCGGAAAACGTAGGGCCGTCAGTTGCACAAGTCAAGGAACGGAAAATGCCGGTGCCGCGGCGCGTTCAGCCGATCATCGGCCGTCGGGCAGGTCCGGGGCGATCGCGCGCAACTCCCGGCGGTAGCGCCCCGGCGGCTGCCCGCAGAGCTTGCTGAATGCCTCGTAGAACTGGCTCTGGGATCCGAATCCGGCGCTGCGCCCGACCTCGGTGACCGGCAGGTCGGAGGTGAGCAGGAGGCGCTGGGCCTCGCAGACGCGGTACTGGATGAGGTAGCTGAACATGCTCTGCCCGAGGACGCGCCGGAACAGGTCCATCGCGTGGTGCGGATGCACGTAGGCCGTGTGGGCGATGTCGGCCGCCCGCAGTGGCTCGGCGAAGTGTTCCGCGATGAACTGCACCATCCGGGCGGCCTGCGCGATGTCCGAGTCGAGCGCCACGGCGGGTGCTGCACGGACCCGCTCGGCCACGATCTCGTGCGCCAGCCGACGTATCCGCGCCTGGATCTCCATCTCCGCAGTGGCGCGCAGGAAGGCCGAGCCGCTGGACAGGTCGGCCGACCATTGCGAGAAGAGCCCGGCGTCGAGGGACGGGCCGACCTCACCGCCGCCGCTGACCGTGCCGCCCTGCAACAATAGGGCGACGAAGGCGGCCGGTAGTTCCCAGCGCAACATCATCGGGAGCGGCACGGTGAGCCACTGCGCCGAGGAGTCGGGCGGGCAGTCGATCAGCTGGTGCGGCCGGGCGCCCCAGAACGCCATCATCGTGCCCGCGGAGAGCACCACCTTCTCGGCCCCGAACAGGTAGACGAGCTGGCCCTGCTCGGCGAAGTTGAGCTCGATGTGGTCGTGGCGGTGGGCATGGGTCATCGGCACCGCGTGCCCGTGCTCGCAGGTCGACTCGTCGAGCTCGGCGCTCAGCGGGGCCAGCTGGGTGGTGTGCCTCTGCCTCACGACAATCCCGGAAGATACACCGTGCGGACCGGAAGAACTCCGCCATGACGGCCAGATACGGTCAATTGACCGCAGCACCGTGAGGTAGGGAGCGCGATGTCCGACGTATCCACGGTCACCTGGCCGGCCGAGGGCCGGATCAGCGGCGAGCCGTACCACCTGTCGGACGAGGAGGTGCGCTTCTTCGACGACAACGGCTACCTGGTCCTGCGCGACCGGGTGCCCCAGCCGCTACTGAGCCGGCTGCAGGCGGCGACGGCCGACCTGATCGCCATCGGGGAGACCGCTCCCCCGGGCAGCGACCCGGTCGACTACCGCTACGCCGACCGTCCCGCGGGACGCACCATGTTCCGGGTCGACTACCTCCACGACAAGGGCGAGGACTCGACCCTCGAGCTTCTCGGCAGCCCGGCCATCCTCGGCATCGCCGAGACTCTGCTCGGACGGAACTTCGTGCCGACGTATGAGTCCCTGGTCTTCAAGCAGGAGGGCGACGGCGCCCCCATCGAGTGGCACCAGGACGCGCTGCATCCGCGCAACGGCCGCATCTTCAACGTCGACATCTACCTCGACGACTCCCGTACCGGTGAGGGCGCGCTGCGCGTCGTTCCCGGCTCGCAACGCAGTGCTCCCGACATCTGCGAACTGCAGACCGACCACGGCTGGGAGCCGCCCGGCGTTATCAGTGTGGAGATGGGGCCCGGCGACGTACTGGTGCACGACGTGATGCTGCTGCACGGCTCGGAAGCGGTCACCGGAAACCGGCTGCGCCGGACGATCTACTACGAGTTCCGGGCCGCGGAGCAGATCCTCAGCGAGGGGCCGTGGGACGCCGAATGGGTGGCCAAGCGGCTCGCCCTGCTGCCGGTCGGGCTGGCCGCCTATGCGCGCGCCAACCCCGACGAGACAGGCTTCCGGTGGGGCATCTCCGACGAATACCGACCGGAAGAGGTCGACGACCGCTCGATCGCGCTGAAGGTGGCCCACATGGTCGGCAGCCCGGGCAACTACTGCAGCGCCGGGAGCGTCCCGCCGCGCTCCAAGACCTAGGCCTGTCGCACCGAAGGAGGGATGACGCAGCATGAGCGTGTCTCTGCCGGAACGGCTCGAGACCGACCAGCGCCGCCGCTTCCACGAAGACGGATACCTCGTTCTGCGCGGCCTCATCACCCCCGACGAGGTGGCGGATCTGCTCGCCAACTTCATGGGGTTGCACGCGGCCGGGCCGATTCCCGACTTCTACGAGCCCGTGGCGATGGAGGAGGCCGAGGGCGATCTGCTCAAGGTCTATCCGCGCATCATCAACCCGCACCTGGTCAATGCGTTGTCGCGGCGCTACCTGCTGGATTCCCGGTTCGGCAGCGTCGCCGGTGAACTGCTCGGTGAGGAACCCCTTGCCGCGCAGAGCATGTTCTACTTCAAGCCACCCGGCGCGCGGGGGCAGGCCCTGCACCAGGACAACTTCTACCTGCGGGTCGAGCCGGGCACCTGCGTGGCCGCCTGGCTCGCCTGCGACCGGGTCGACGTGGACAACGGCGGCCTCGAGGTCGTACCCGGAACGCATGCCATGGACCTCTTCTGCCCCGACCAGGCCGACACCAGCATCTCCTTCACGCGCGAATTCGTCCCGCCACCGCCGGGACTCGAAGCGGTGCCGGTGCACCTCGACCCGGGTGACGTGCTCTTCTTCAACGGCAGCCTCATCCACGGCTCGCCGCCCAATACCTCGGCCGACCGGTTCCGGCGTTCGTTCATCTGCCATTACGTCGGCCGCTCCGCACAGCGGCTGTCCCGGTGGTACCGCGAACCCCTGACGATGTCGGGCGACCCGGTGGCCATCGACCACAATCCTTGGGGTGGGCCATGCGGCACCGAAGACGACCCCGGCCCGCACTGATCAAGCTCCCAGCCAGAAGAGGTACGTGATCATGCAGGTCACCGCCACGCCCCCAACCGCGGCCGGGCGCCCCCTCGACATCGACCCCGCGGCGTTCGGCGAGCTGAGAGCGAGTGACGACGCGGCGCACGACGCGACCGAGCTCCGCCGGCGCCTCGACGCGGACGGATACCTCTTCCTCCCCGGCTATCTCGTGCGGGACGACGTACTGACCGCCAGACGGGAGCTACTGGACCGGCTCGCCCACCTGGGTTGGCTCGCTCCCGGCGAGGTCGATGACGCCGTACCGGCGCGCGACAAGGGCGAACCCTTCGGGATGAACGAGTTGGCCGGCAGCTCCCCCGGGCTGCAGCATCTGCTCTACGGCCCTCGCATGCTCTCGCTGTTCGAAGGTCTCTTCGACGATCAGGTGCGGCACTTCGATTTCACTTGGCTGCGGGTGGTCGGGCCCGGCCACGGGACCCTGCCGCACATGGACAACGTGTTCATGAACCGCGGCACGGACAAACTGCTGACGGCATGGACACCACTCGGCGACATCGACACCAACTTGGGAGGCGTCGCCGTACTCGAAGGCTCGCACCGGCTCGACGACATCATCCGTGACTACGCGACCCGCGACGTCGACACCTACTGCGCCAACTCCGACGATCCAGAGGAACTCGCCAAGGCCCGGAGCGGCCTGCCCTGGGGCGGGACGCTGACCGACGACCCGGTCGGCCTCCGGGAGCGGCTCGGTCTGCGCTGGGTGACCCGCGACTACCGCGCCGGCGACCTGCTGGTCTTCACCATGCACACCGCACACCTCGGACTGGACAACAACACGTCCGACCGTTTCCGGCTGTCCTCCGATTCCCGCTATCAACCGGCGTCGGAGCCGGCCGATCCTCGCTGGGTCGGCACCAACCCAACCGCCCACGGAGCGGCGAGCAAGCAGGGCCTTATCTGCTGAGCCCTGCACTGGCGCGCCGAACGGCTGCACGCGCAGATCGGCTCGTCAGCGTCTCTACATCCTGGACGAGCCGGAATCCGCGCTGTCCTTCGACAGTCGCCTCGTCCTCCTGGCCCAACGACGACTGCCACCTGGTCACCTCGACGCGGTCGTTTCTCCGCGCTCCCGACCGTTATCTGCGGCACCTGACCTGATCGGGCACAGTCGGCCCGGTCAGCGGTCGATCCACAACAGTCTGCGCATCACCCGGTCGTCGGAGTGCGCCGTCTCGCTACGCCCGGCGACCGAAAACCCGGCCTCGGTGAGCGCCCGCTCGGTGAATCTCTCCGCGATCTCCTCGGTGAACACTCCAATGATGAGCCGACGGCCGACCACGGACTCGAGCAGGTGCTCGACGAGATCGAGGTGCCGGCGCTGTGGGACGTATTCCAGCCCGGTGCGTACGACGTCGAAGCGTCGACCTCCGGGTGCGCGCCAGTGCAGGGCATTACCGACCCAGATGCGGTCGACCCACTCGGGCAGGCGCGACCGGGCGAGTTCGGCCAGTTCGGGGGCGATATCCAGGCCGTAGGGCTCCACCGCGAGGCCCCGATCGCGGCCCCACCGCTGCACGGACTGCATCAGATACCCACTCGCACAGCCGATGTCGAGGAAGCTTCCGTCGGCATCGACGGCATCCATCACGAGCCGCCGGCCAGCTTCCCAGTCCGCGGCCGTGCCGCTCTTGCCGGACTGGCCCCATGGCGTGTCGGCGCCGAGATACGCAGGGACCACCAAGTCCATCACCCCGGCGTGCCAGCCTGCCTCGTCGATCTCACCGCGATCCAGGGCGGCGTTGACGGCGGCGATCTGCCGCCAACCACCGTCTTTGACCGCCTCGATCGGCCTGGGGTCCACGGTCATCGGACGCTGCCCGTGGCGAAGTAACCCCGGCAGACGTTGTCCGATCCGTAGTCGGTGGCGATCTCCAGCACCCGGACACCGGCACCTCCGAGCGCCACCAGGGTGGAGCTGTAGTTGGGACACACGTCGTTGCGGGCATCCGGTACGGAGACCGGTGCTGCGACGGCGGACCAACCTCCGTGCCCGCCGGGCCCGGTCTCGAACAGGGTGTCGCCGTTTCCGGCTGCGACGCCGCCGTCGGCGTTGTTCAACACCTGTCCCACCAACAGGAGGCGCCCACCGGTCGCCGTCGCGATAGTCGGGGTATGAGTGAAGTACTGCCCGCTAGGACTGTGGATCATCGGCCCGATGTCGCGTGGGTCGCCCCAGTTCCACCCGTCTCGTGAGGTGCGGTAGTGCACCGCGCAGTCGTACTGGTCGCCGGTGCCGCAGACCTCGTAGGTCATCAGGTAGCTGCCGCCGGGCAGTCGCCGGACATTGGCCATGCCCGGACGGTGGTTCGGGTCGGTACTGGCCACCGTGAACCGCTCGGCGCTCCAGTGCACACCGTCGGTGGAGACTGTGCGGGCGAGGAGCTGGCTGTAGGTCGGCTGGTGCGTCTCGTCAGAGAAATGGCATACCAGTCGGCCATAGGCGTCGACGGAGAGCTCCGGCTCCCACAGCCCACCGCCGTTGGGTGCCTGCGCACAGGCCGACAGGAAGGACCAGTGCCGACCCAGATCATCGCTGCGCCAGATCCGTAGCGACATCCGCCGGTCGGTCGTCACGCCCTGGCCGATCGTGCCGGCCCACAGCAGGGTTCCGGCCGGCATCGACCCGATCCGTCGTGGCAGTTCGAACAGGGTGGTACAGCACAGACCGCCCGCGGCCAGTGAATCGGCGACTGCACCCACCTGGCGGAAGGAACCGCCGTTGTCGGTGCTCTCGAAGATCGCGCCGACCGGGCCCTGCGCGGGGAAGGAGGTCGCGTCGGCGATGATCCGGCCGTCCGCCGACCCGGAGTGGGCCAGCCGGATCGCGCGGGGATACATCGCGACGTTGGGGCTCAGCAGCTGACCCGTCGCCGCTCCCGCGCTGCCCGGGGCGACGACCAGTCCGGCGGCCACCGCCACCAGCGCGATGATCAGGACGACGGCGCGTCTCCTGCACGGGATAAGCGAGGGCCGGAGACCCATGACACCTCCAGGCGAAATGCCGGTTCGACGACTAGGCAGCATGCATCGATGCATTGAACGATGCAAGGGACATCCGCCGGGCCGATCGGCGCACGCTGGGTGCCTTGCTACTGCGGCTGCTCACCACGCGTGGAGGTCATCAGAGCGCCGAGCGAGCCGTAACACCGCACGGCGGTGATCCGGTCGTCGCCGAGGTCGTAAACCAGACAGTAAAAGAGTCGTTGTCCAGCCGGGCCGGGGGCGCTCATGGTGTCACCTTCGAGATAAGCGTGCCCATCCGAGACGACTAGGCTTCGCTGTTCACCGCCGACCATCCTGCCGTGCAACTCGATGAGGTAGTCGCGGACAACAGTCGGACCGCGGACCTCCTGCTCGCTCTCGACCATGATCCACGTGACGTCGTCCGCGAAGAATGCGGAGAAGTCCTCGTCCCTGCCCATGGCGTCGAAGTATCGGTCCAGGATCTTCTGAGTCTGCTCGACGGACACGTGGCACTCCCGACTGGAGTAGTTGCTCCACGCTATCGCCACGGAATCCGGATCCACGACAAGTTCGCAATATCACTCCTTGCTGCAACGGCTAAAGGATCTGGTGTAGGCCAGGGGGAATCCCGCTATCGGCACGCGACCGAACGGTCGCCGTCATAATCACTTCATCGAACAAGGAGAGGTGCGCCATGCCGTTCGCATTTGTCTTCGATATGGCAGACATGGGCCAGGCCGACTATGACGAGCTGATGAAGGCCCTCAACCAGGAATCACTCGACGCGGCAAGTCCGAGTGGTTTGATCGCCCACCTGGCCGGGCCAACGCCGAATGGAGGTTGGCGAGTCCTCGACCTGTGGGAGTCGCAGGAGGTAGCCGACGCGTACTACAGCGCGGACCTCTTCCAGCAGAGCGTCGGGTCCGCCCCGTTCGAGGTTCAGACATCTCCCTGGCCGATGCACCGGGCCGAGTTGGAGACGACGCTCAAGCACCTCGGTTGACCCCTTACGGGACGAGCGGGCGAACTTCGTTGGCGACGAACCGGACGAAGCCTTCCGGGTCGGGGTCGTCCGCCGTCGGCTGCAGCACGACGGTATCGGCGCCGGCCCGCGCCCACCGCTGTACGGCGGCAGCGACCGTCTGTGCGTCTCCCGCGACTCCGACCTCGTCCGGATCGTTTCCGGCGGAGCGTACGTCGGCGGCGAGGCGCTCGGCCGCCCCCGGCCCGGTCGCCGCGGACAAGTAGACGATGAGTGGATGCGGCTCGGTCCGGCCGGCTATCGCCCGGCCCTCATCCACGAGCCGCCGCGCCCGCTCGACACCGGCCACCGTCGTGTCGGCGGTGAGGAGGGTGGCGTCGGCGACTTCGCCGGAGAGCCGGAGCGTCCGTGGTCCGATGGCGCCGATGAGCACCGGCGGTGCCGGCTCAGGAGACCAGTTGAGCGCGACTCCATCGAGGCGCACATAGCGGCCCTCGAACGTGACCTTCTCCCCCCGCAGCAACCGACGCAGAGCCACGGTGTACTCCCGCAGGAGCGTGACCGGCGACTCGACGCCGACACCGACCTGGTGCATCCAGTCCAACACGCCATGTCCGACGGCCGCGATGGGCCGGCCAGGAAAGGCCCGGTGCAACGTCGCGACCTCCATGGCGGTCAGCGCGACATTGCGCAGCGGCACCGGCATGAGCCCGATTCCCACTCGGACCCGTTCCGTCCAGGCCAGCGCCGCCGCCACGCTCGCGATCGCACCCTCGCGAAAACAGTCCTCCCACAGCCACAACTCCTCGAGGCCTGCGTCGTCCGCCGCCTCAGCGACCGACCGCAGCCGCTCCGGCGGCAGGTAAGGCAGGAATACAGCGCCAAGTGTCGTCACCGGCCCATCATCGCGCCCATCCCCGCGGCCGCGCCAGCCACCCCCGGCGCCGGATGCCCGTTCCGCACGGTCGAAACACGACGCTCCAGGTCATGCGGGGCATGACTCCTAACCGAGGAGTGAGTGCAGGCGCCGACGCGCCTTGGCCTCGAAATCACTGTCATGCTGTGCCATCGCATTGGGGATGGTGTTGAGGGTCTCGAGCAGGCCGACAAGCTTGACCCGCGAGTCCCAGTCGGGGGCCACCGACCGGCCCGCCCAATAGGCCTCGGCGAAGACGCTCGCCGAACCCGGGTACGACGGGAAGAACAGCCAGTCGAGCTTGAACCATTCGCCTGCGGTGTCCCAGATCTCGGCCAGGTCGAAATCCAGGACGGCCGCGAGCCGGCCCTCTCGATCGACGAGGACGTTGCCGGCGTAGAGATCCCGGTGGCACAGCGTCGGGCGGGCCACGGGAGAGACTGCCTGGGCGAGGTCCTGGATGATGGCTACAGCGCGGGCGAGTTCCGTCTCGTCGACCGCTCCGACCGACCGACAGCGGTCACGCACGTGCTCGAGGCGATATTCGACGTAGTCGGACCAACCTCCGAACGCCGGCGATGAGCCGTCCAAACGGGAGCTGAACGCATCGTGGTTGATGCCGTGCAGCAGTGCGGTCGCGGCGCCGAGGTCGGAGAACAGCCGCGCAGCCCGATGACCGACGAGGGACTCCGGCGTCGGTGTACGCCCGTCGATCCATCCGTAGACGCGCATCAACCGGTCCGCGTGGACGCCGAAATGGACCACAGGGGCGACCGGCACCCCGGCCTCCCCTGCCAGCAGGTGCGCCAGGTGCGCGGAGCGCGACTTCGATTCGGAGGACGCGGGCGCGAACTTGACCACGTAGCGACCGCCATCGGCCGTGGCGACCGTCCAGTTGTCGTTGCGGCCATGCCCGCCCGACAGGGTCTCCGCACGGATCACCGGTGCAGGCAGCACGGCTGTCGCAGCAGAGGCAACGTCCGCAGGCGACGATCCGGCAGGATCCACCTGGGCGACCCTAGTCCCAGGCAATAGTGTGGCCCGGTGGACATTCACGATGGGTTCGACGACGAGGTGGTCGCCCGGGTGGACGAGGTCGTCGGGCGAGCGGTGGAGCAGGGCGATGTACCGGGGGTCGTCGCCGCCGTCGCCCGTGGCGACACGGTGCACGTTGCGATCGCCGGCCTGATGGCGGTTGGTGGTGCGCCGGTGCGCCGGGACACCCTGTTCCGGATCTCGTCCAACTCCAAGCCGATGACGGCGGCCGCCGTACTCTCGATGGTCGACGAAGGCTTGCTGGACCTCGATGCGCCGGTCGACGAGTTGCTGCCCGAGCTCGCCGATCGTCGCGTGTTAAGCCGTCCCGACGGACCTCTCGCCGACACTGTGCCCGCACAGCGGCCGATCACCACCCGCGACCTGCTGACGTTCACGTGGGGTTTCGGTATGGAAGGTGCGCTCTTCATGGCGCCCGAGCCGTGGCCGATCCTCACCGCGACGCTTGACCGGGACCTCGCGACGTTCGGACCGCCGCAGCCGGCCAGTACACCGGACCCCGATACCTGGCTCGGGCGGCTCGGTGAGCTGCCCCTCCTGGCCCAGCCAGGGGAACGGTGGCTCTACTCGTCCGGCGCGCAGGTTCTCGGTGTGCTGGCCTCGCGGGTGGGCGGCGCGCCGTTCAAGGAGGTCCTGCGTGCGCGGGTGTTCAGCCCGCTCGGCATGAAGGACACCGCCTTCCACGCCGACGACACCTCGCGGCTCGCCACCGCCTACGAACGGCGCGATGGGCGGCTGGAGGTGAGTGATGAGCCGGACGGCCAGTGGTCTCGCCCGCCGGCGTTTCCTGACGGCGCAGGAGGTCTGGTGTCCAGCGTCGACGACATGGTGGCGTTCGGCCGGATGCTGGCGCGCGGTGGCGACCCGGTCCTGAAACCCGACACCGTCGCCGCGATGACCCGCAACCAGCTGACCCCGGAACAGCAGGCGAACGTCTGGCCGGGGTTCAGTTTCCTCTCCGGTCGCGGCTGGGGATACGGGGTGTCCGTGCTCGAGGACGGCGCATACGGCTGGGAAGGCGGCTTCGGCACGACGTGGTCGAACGTGCCGTCGGAGGACCTGACCGTGGTGGTCCTCACCCAACGCACCGCCGACGAGACCGGTATGCCGGCCGTGTGTGACGACGTCCTGACGGCCGCCCGCTCGGCTACGTGAGCAAGGCGACGGCCGCGATCAGCGACTGTCTGCGCCGATGGTCTTCGATGTCCACGCCTGTTGGACGATCCGGTAGTCGATCACGACGATCTGCTCCCGGCGGAGGATCTCGCGGGCTTCGGGTGAGGTCAGGAACTGGTAATCGGTCAGCCGCACCCGCCAACCCCCGTCGATCGCCTGCGACTCCTCGTTCCCCAGACCAGGATGTACGGCCCACTCATTGAGCCCGGCCGGTAGCTCGTGCAGGAGCTCGGCGTAACGCGCCGACTTGCCGTCGACGTCGAGTGCGAAGCTGTCCAGGAAATCGTGATCGGTGACCGGCAACCCGCGCCGACGTACCTTCTCACGTCCGGGTTCGAGCCAGATCCGCACCGCGAGACCGTACTGTTCGGCCAACGACAGAGTCAGGTCGAGGATGTCGTCGCGCCCGCCGTCGGCGAGGCAATGCCAGTCCAGGTGGGTCGGTGTCAGCCCGGCATCGACGACCCGGTCGATCTGTGCCCGGAACTCGATTTCCACCTCGTCGATGCGCGCCTGCGCGACCAAGTCGGGGACCTGCGCGGGCGAAAACAGGGCGCCCCTGGCGTCGAGCAGCGAAGGGACCTTCTCCTTCGCCGTGACCGGACCCCATCGGTAGTAGGTCGTGTCGCAGAACAGTGTGAGGTGAATCCCGAACGGGATCTCCGGACGGTCGTCGAGCAGGTGCATCGCGTGCAGCGCCCACGGGCACGGCACCATCAGGCTGCACGAACTGGCGATACCCTCCTCGATCGAGTGAATGACCGCGGCGTTGATCGCGTGGTACATGCCGAAGTCGTCGGTGTTGACGATGAGCACCCGTGCATCCGGCGGAAAGCCGAGCAACTCACCGGAGTGCGCGAAGATGTCGGCCATGCCCACAATCCTCGCCGTCGGGCGGGCGATTCGCCAGGGTTTTTCTCCGCGGCCGACGGCGGTCAGGCCGGAGGTGCGAAGAACTCGAGCGCAATCCCGTCGGGGTCGCGGAAGGACAGCCCAGTGCCGTAGTGGGCGTCCACGATGTCGCCATGGTCGATCGAGAGTTCGTCGAGGCGCCGGGACCAGTCCTCGATCTCACTGCGATCACGACAGGCGAAGGACACGTGGTCGAGCCCCGTACGGTGCTCGTCGAAACTGTCATCCGCGGCCTGAGGGTGGGTGTGCAGACCGAACAGCTGCCCGCCCTCGAGCGCGTAGACGGAGTGGTGGAATCCGCCGATCTGCTCGTCCTCGTCGAGAACGGGAGCGGCGCCGAACAGCGCGCTGTACCAGCGAATGCTCCGCTCGAGATCGGTCACCGTCACGGCGACGTGGGTGATGGACGGAAAAGCTGGCATGGCTGGCTCCTTGGTGCCGCGGGATTGCGGATCAACCTACAGTCCCAGAGGTCCTGATCGCAGCGATCTCCCGTGATGAAGCCGCTAGTGGAGGAGCTCGAGCGCTTGCGAATCCTTACTCTCAACGTGCAGACGAGCGCTACGGCCGCCGGAACACCGCACGCCATCTGTAGGAGTCCGGGCGCGGCACCTGCTCGACACGGATCGCCCGGAGCCCGCCGGCCGCGAATGAATCCACTTCGCTCCGGGTGAGCGGCCACGGTGGGCCCTCCACGTGCTCGCCCTCCTCGCGGATCCCGGAGATCACCAGGAGCTCGCCGCCGCGCGCCACCATCCGGCCGACGTGGCGGATCGCTTCCGCACGCACGGACAGTGGCATCGACTGCACCGTGATCGACTCCACCACGAGGTCGAACGCACCGGACCAGGCGGCGGGCGGGTCGAGCAGGTCGGCGACCACATAGTCCACTTTCGACTCGGGAAAGCGGACCCGCGCACCGCGGACCGCAGACTCCGAGACGTCGAATGCGGTGGTGCTGAAACCGAGCCCCGCGACGTATTCGGCGTCCCGCCCGTAGCCGCAGCCGATCACGATCGCGCGCCGGCCTGCGCCGTCGACACCGCGTTCGTCCAGCCAGTCGACCAGCAACGGGTTGGGCTCAGCACGGTCCCACGGCACGATCGCATCACCGGCCGCAGCTTCGGCGTAGAGCCGCTCGAACCACCCCGTCGGATCGTGCTGCGCGAGCGACTCAGCCGCGAGTCGGCTGGCGTCCGTGTCCCCGTCGTCGATCACCTGGGCATTCTGGCACGCGATCACCGGCGTAAGGAATCGGCTTGTGCCCGCGTCCCGCGTCGGGTTGGGTCGGTGGTCGTGACCGCATTGGACGACCTGATTCGGCCGGACCGATATCCTCGCGCGTCGAGGTACGACCCCTCGTGGCTGATCGGTCTGGACATGGGGCCGAATCCGCTCTGGCTCCTGGAGGACCTGGCTCACGACCTCAACCTGCGGCCGGGGATGCGGGTGCTCGACCTGGGCTCGGGCAAGGGCGCGACGTCGGTGTTTCTGGCCCGGGAGTACGGCGTACAGGTCGTCGCGGCCGATTGGTGGATCGGCGCCGACGAGGTCGCGGCGGTTTTTTCCGACGCCGGTGTGAGCGGACAGGTGGAAGCCGTGCACGCCGAGGCCCACGCGCTTCCGTTCGAGACGGAGAGTTTCGACGCGATCGTGAGCATCGACGCGTTCGAGTACTTCGGCACCGCCGACAGCTACCTGCCGTACCTCGCGCGATTTCTGCGGCCGGATGGCCAGTTGGGGATGGCGACACCCGGGATGACCCACGAAGTCCGCGAGCTCGGTGCGATCCCTCCCCATATCAAATCCGTGTTTGGCTGGGAGGCGATCGCGTGGCACACCGCTGAATGGTGGCGCTTCCAATGGGAGGTCACCGACCTCGTGACCGTGACCTCCGCGCGACTGCAGAAGGACGGCTGGCTGGACTGGTATCTGTGGGCACAGGCGTGCGCCGAGCGGGCACCGGATGGCCGGGCGTCACGCCAGCAGGTGATCGACCTGCTGGCCGCCGATCGTGGAGAGTTCCTCACCTTCGCTCTCGCGACCGCACGTCGCCGCTAGGCGCGATTCTGTGGCGGACTCTTCGTCACCCTCGGGGCGGCTCGGAAAGGCAAGCAGCCCCAGGGCGATCGGGGCATGCGCCGCCGCGATGATGAGCGCGGTGACCGGTGCAGACGTCCCGGTGAGGAGCAGTCCGCCGAGAGCGGCGCCGGTGGGAAATCCGCAGGCAGTGATCGAGGCACGGGCACCGAAGACCCTGCCTCGTTCGTGTTCGGGAACGAGGCGTTGCAGGACGGCGCGCGCGATCGGATAGAACGGCGCGGCCAGGACACCGACGAGGACGGCAAGTCCGACCGCAATGACGACGGTGTGAATGGCGGCGAGCAGAGCGAGGCACAACCCGCTGCCGGCGACCGCGAGCGGCAGGGACCGTGAGGGTCGGAGCCGGCCGACGACAGGGGTGAGCAGCAGGGTGCCGGCCAGCGATCCCACGCCGGCGGCTGAGACGAGCAGCCCGTACGTCGCCGGGCCACTGCCGAGCGTCGTCCGGCTGTAGGCGGGCCAGAAGACCTGCAATGCGCCATCGATGGTGAGTACCCCTAGCGCAGTGAGCGTCAACGTCAGCACCCCGCGACACGCCCGCAACGTCCGATAGCCGTGGACGAGGTCGGCCATCGTGGACCTGGTTGCTCGCTCGGTGGGCCTTCCCCCGGCCGCGGGGAGCGCGGTCGCAGCCGCAGCCATGCCCAGGAACGAGCATGCGTCGACGACGATCGCTGGTTGCACTCCGGCCAGAGCGACCGTCAGTCCTGCGGCGGCCGGTCCGACCCATTCGGCGAGATCGAATGTCGCGGCGAGCAGGCCGTTCGCCGCTTCCAGCTCGTCGTCCGCCACCAGCGTCGGCGCGACGATCTCCTGGCCGACCTCCGTGGCGCTGGAGAGCAGGGCACCGGCAAAGACGAGCGGATACAGGTACACGACCCGGAGCGCCCCGGCGGAGGAGAGCAGCGGAATGACGAGGAGCAGAACGGCGCGCAGGCCGTTGTCGACGACCAACGCCAGCCGCGGCCCGTAACGGTCCAGGACGTAGCCGGCGACCGGTGCGCCGACCGCCCTGGGTGCTCCGCCGATCAGGATCAGGAGGCCGAGGTCGGTCGGCGTACCGATCTTGAGTATCAGCCACGCCAACGCGACGGCGAGGAAGGTGTCGCCGAGCCGGGACGCGGTCACTCCCAGAAAGAACAGGCGGAAGTGCCGTCGTCGCACAAGCACACCGAGCGGACCTACGGGTTTCATCAGGCGTCTACGGCGCCACCGACCGACGTTCACGATTCACGATTCTGGGTGACGCCAAATGAAAGGAACAGTCTTGTATTTCGGCACCGACGGGCTCACGATAGGAGTATCAGAGATCGATTAATAAAATAATCGACGCGTGAGTCCCTACGATTTCAGCGCTCTACGCTTCCTCGTACCAGGGAAAGCCATTGGGATCGGCGGCGATCCGCGCGGCAAGCACCTCGTCGTCATGGCCTTTAATCTCGTTGAGGAACGGGAAATCGCCTGCGAGCACCGAGAGTTTGGCGACAGGTTCGACCGCGAGTGGACTTGCCGCCTGGGCGACCTCGATCAACGAGTCATCGACCGAGATCCGCGGTTGGATCTCGAAGGTGTCGGCGGGCAGGAGGTAGACGGTGCCCGCGCGCCACGGCCGCAACTGCAGTGCCGCCCGGCTGATGGAGAAGAAATAATACGGGTCACTCGTCCGGCCGTCGGCGCATATGCGCATGCACGAATTGCACAGCATCATCGGGTGTTGCTCGCGGTCCAAGATTGCGTAATACATGGGCCAGATCCCGTCGGTCGCGGCGAAGACCGCGCGTCGGTTGCTGAACTCCAACGTGTCGTCGGGCTGGCGGGGTTCGAACCGCTCGATGTCCGGATCGCCTGAGCCGTGCAGGACTACATGGCCGCGGTCGGCGGCGTAGCAGAGGAATTGCCATTTCGGCGCTTCGAGCCGGTAGTCGATGGGACGGTCGGGGCCGAGGTCCAGTGCCTGGCCCAGCAGCCGGTCGAAGGAGGTGAGCGTTTCGTGGTCCGGTCGGGCATCGGGCCTGGTTAGCCAATACGTCGGGAGGTGCATCCCGTCAACCTAGCGACACAGCGACACCTACGACGCGCTGCCGGCGCGGCCGAAATCTAGGCGCCCGATCACGCCAGAAGTCTGCCAGCACGGCCTGCGCGCAGGCCGAGACTCGGGCCAATCCTCGATCGCGCCGGAATTGGCGGCTAGTTTGGTCGAGACCTGTCGATTTCGCGCGGTCCGTCCGACGTAGAGGTGCACGGACCGATCGATCGACTTTGGAGGGAGCCATCATGGCTCAGTACGCAGTCCTGATCTACGCCCACGACTCCGCCCACGCGCCTGATGCGACGCCCGAGGACCTGGAGTCCTGCGACCGGCATTCGGACGACCTCGTCGAGAGCGGCTCGATGGTCATGGCCTACGCCCTGACGCCCAGGGACATGGCCACATCGATTCGTGGCGACACCATCACCGACGGCCCGTTCGTGGACTCCAAGGAGGTCATCGCGGGCTTCTACGTGATCGACGCACCCGATCTTGATGCGGCTCTGGCCATTGCCCGGCTCAACCCTGCGGTCCACGACGGTGGCGGTGTCGAGGTCCGGCCGGTCCACAGTGGCTTCGTGAGGCGGGAGGAGCAGCCGGCAACGTGACCGACGTTGCGACCGTCGAGGCGGCGATCGAGGACACGCACCGCCGCGAGTGGGGGCGGGTGCTCGCCGCTACGGTGCGTGTCGCGCGTGACCTGGATCTTGCCGAGGAGTGCGTACAGGAGGCCTACGCCGCGGCCCTTGCGGCCTGGGTCGGGAACGGCATCCCCCGTAACCCGGCCGCCTGGCTCACCATGACGGCGAAGCGGCGTGCGATCGACGCGATACGCCACGACCGAGCGGTCCGTTCCAGGCTCCCCTTGCTGGTGGAGAACGATGAGGAAGCCACCGAGGTCACCGTGCAGGAACTCTTGGCGAACGACGCCGAAGGCCCGGACGACGTCATACCCGATGAGCGCCTGCGGCTGATCTTCACGTGCTGTCACCCGGCACTGGCCCAGGACGCCCAGGTGGCGCTGACGCTACGACTGCTCTGCGGGGTCTCGACCGCGGATATCGCCCGGGCGTTCCTGGTGTCCGAGCCGACCGTGGCGGCGCGGGTGACCCGGGCGAAGAAGAAGATCTCCACCGCCCGGATCCCCTACCGGGTCCCTCGGGCCGCCGAGTTGCCGGATCGGCTGCGTGCCGTGCTCGCAGTGATCCACCTGCTGTTCACCACGGGCCATACGGCGCCTTCGGGCACATCGCTGGTCCGTGCCGAGCTCGTCGACCGCGCTTTGCACCTGGCCCGGATGCTGCGTGACCTGATGCCCGACGACACCGAGGTGCGCGGCCTGTATGCGCTGCTGCTGGTCACCGATGCGCGGCGCCCGACCCGCGTCGACGCCGACGGCCGGCTGGTGCAACTGAAGGACCAGGACCGGGCGCTGTGGGACCGGTCCGCGCTCGCCGACGCCAGCAGCATGATCGTCGAGTGCCTTCGCGCCGGTCCGCCTGGTCGCTACGTACTGCAAGCGGCGATCGCATCGCTCTATGCGGAGGCGCCGGCGTACGACCAGACCGACTGGCCGCAGATCCTCGCCCTGTACGACAAGCTGCTCGAGGTCTGGCCGTCACCGGTCGTCGCACTGAATCGCGCCGTACCACTGGCGATGGTGGCCGGAACGGAGACGGCGCTCGCGGAGGTCGAGAACCTCGAGCGAGATGGGCGTCTGTCCGGATACCACTACCTGCCCGCGGTCAAAGCCGACCTACTCAGCCGGATCGGCCGCATCGACGAGGCAGCCGACTCCTACCGGCAGGCGTTCGAGCTTTCCGGGAACGACGCCGAGCGGGACTTTCTCGCCGCGCAGATCGCCGATCACACCCACCGCGCTTGAAGCTAGCCGGTGCCAGGCCTTGCTCTCAGAAACTGATATCAGTATGATAGGGAAGTGGTATCGGGACCGTGGATGAAGGAGGCACCAGATGGCTATCCAAACTGCAGCCGTCACAGGCTCGGAGCTGCCTGAGCAGCGGGTTACCGAGAGCCCGGCCCGGTTTCTGCCCGGCCTTCGCGTGTTGGTGCTGGGCATCGTCGGACTGCTGGCCGGAGTGGCCGTCGCCGTCGTATCAGGCCACCAGCATCACGGCACGGCGGTGGTGTTGGTCGTGGTCTGCGTCCTGATCTTCATCGCCAGCGCTCTCGCCCTGGCGGGTCTTACGCCAGTCGTCCCCGGGCAGGCACGCGTCGTCCAGTTGTTCGGCCGCTACCGAGGCACTATCCGGGATTCGGGCCTGCAGTGGGTAAACCCGTTCACCCGGCGCATCGCGGTCTCCACGAGGATCCGCAACCAGGAGTCAGCTCAGGCGAAGGTCAACGACGCCGACGGCAACCCGATCGAGATCGCGGCGGTCGTCGTGTGGCAGGTCGCTGACACCGCGAGCGCCACCTACTCCGTCGATGACTACACGCAGTTCGTCACTATCCAGACCGAGACCGCCGTCCGGCACATCGCCTCCAGCTACCCCTATACGAGCCGTGGCGAAGGCGATTTGTCGCTGCGGGACAACGCCGACGAGATCACCCAGCGGCTGTCGACGGAGATCTCCGCACGGGTCGCGCCGGCCGGCGTACACATCATCGAGTCGCGCCTGACCCGGCTGTCCTACGCGGCGGAGATCGCTCAGGCCATGCTGCGCCAGCAGCAGGCGAACGCGGTGGTCGGCGCCCGGGCGCGGATCGTCGAGGGAGCGGTCGGCATGGTCCAGCTGGCGCTGCAGCGACTCCAGGACGAAGACGTCGTCGAACTGGACGAGGAGCGCAAGGCCACCATGGTGTCGAACCTGCTGGTGGTGTTGTGCAGCGAGCAGGCGACCCAGCCGGTGGTCAACACCGGCTCCCTCTACCAGTGACGGCACGCACGGAGCAGCGGTGACCGAGCGCAAGAGCGTCCTGCTCCGCCTGGACCCCGCCGTCCACGACGCCCTCGCCCGTTGGGCGAACGACGAGCTACGCAGCACCAACGCGCAGATCGAGTTCATCCTCCGCAGGGCACTCGCCGAAGCCGGACGGCTGCCCGACCGGGCGGGACCTATGCGGCCTCGCGGCCGACCACGCGAGCACTGACCGCCGGGCTACGGTCGGCGCATGGGTTCGACCGTGCCGGGCGTCGATGCGGGAATACGGCGGCGCCTCACCGCTCGCTTCGGCGGCGAGGTGGAGGCGTGGTTCGGTGAGCTGCCGGGCATACTGACCGCTCTTTCACGGCGGTGGCGGTTCGAGCTCGGCGCCCCGATCCCGCGCGGGAGTATGTCGGCCGTCTTCCGATGCCGGTTGCTCGACGGCGGGCGCGCTGTCCTGAAGGTCAGCCCCGACCGCGCGCGCTTGACAGCCGAAGCGGCCGCGCTCGACAACTGCCATACGGTACACACCCCCGCAGTGATCGCGTTCGAGGAACAACTCGGAGCGCTTCTGATCGAAGCGATCGAGCCCGGAACTCCCCTCGTCGAGTCCTTGATCTATCCAGCGTCGGACAGCGTCGCCGAACTGCTGACCTCCCTGCAAGACAGCAGTGTCCCCGACCCGTCGTATCCGACCGTGGAGCAGCGAGTTGCCTCCCTGTTCGACTCCTCGGCCAAGCTCTACGAACGTCACCCGCAGCTCATGGCGCTGATCCCGCCGGAGCTCTACGAACGTGGTCACCGGCTCGCGCGCCGGCTCGCGCTGCGCGACGACTCCCCGATCGTCCTGCTTCACGGTGACCTGACGCCCAGCAACATCCTCGACGGCGGAGCCGAGCGCGGCCTCGTCGCCATCGACCCCGCCCCCTGCCTCGGCGACGCCGCTTTCGACGCCGTCGACCTGATCCTCTGGCAGGCAAGTGACCTGGAGACGATCAACGCGCGCACCGAGAAGCTCGCCGCCGCGACCCACGTGGACGTGGAGCGGTACGTCGGCTGGTGCGAGGCATTTGCAGCCATGAGCGCGCTCGAGATCGCCAGCGCCGGAAACAATCACCGGGTCGGTGTGGAGGCTCTTATGCGGCTCGCTTCGCAGGCGTAGACGACCGGCGTACCAGGCCTATGACCACGGGGCTCCCGCCTCGGCCGGGTGCTGTCGCTGGCCGCTCCCGGCACCGAGGGCGTAGGTTCCGGTGAGGTCTCGAATGTGGGAGAGGTCGAATCGCCATGCCTACGGGTCTCATCCTGGAAACCACCGAGGTCGACATCGCCTACGACGTCCGCGGGCCACTGCCCACCGCCGACGGACGCGCACCGCTGTTCATGATCGGCCAGCCGATGGCCGCCGGCGGCTTCGCCACGTTGGCGTCGTACTTCCCCGACCGCACGGTGGTCACCTATGACCCGCGCGGTCTTGGCCGGAGCACCCGTAAAGACGGCCGGGTCGACCATGTGCCCACGGTCCAGGCTGAGGACGTGCACGCCGTCATCGAGGCCCTCGGCGTGGGTCCGGTCGAAATGTTCGCGAGCAGTGGGGGCGCGGTGACGGCGCTAGCACTTGTGGCGGCCTACCCCAACGACGTGTCCACACTCGTGGCACACGAGCCACCCCTCATCCCTGTGCTCCCCGACGCCGAGGCGGCCGAGCGCGCCCGGGCCGGCTTCAGCGACACCTACGAGGCCAAGGGTTCTGGTGCCGGGATGGCAGCCTTCATCGCCATGACGTCGTGGCAAGGCCAGTTCACCGACGACTACTTCGCCCGGCCTGCGCCGGACCCCGCCCAATTCGGGATGCCGACCGAGGACGACGGCTCCCGCGACGACCCGCTGCTCTCCGACCGGTCCTGGGCGGTCAGCAGCTATCGCCCCGAGGTCGACGCGCTAGCCGCGGCGCCGACCCGCATCGTGATTGCGGTGGGCGAGGAGTCCTTGGGCACCTTCACCGGACGCACGTCGATGGCCACCGCCGAGCTGCTCGGACAGCAGGCGGCCGTCTTCCCGAGCCACCACGGCGGCTTCGTCGGCGGTGAGTCCGGATACGCCGGCCAACCCGAGGCCTTTGCGCGCAGACTGCGCGAGGTGCTCGACGACGGCACCTGACACCTGGCCAAGGATTTTGACGGACCTGCTGGCTAGCATCCGGGCTTATGGCGCTAACGGTGGAAGAACGTGAACGGTTTCTCGCAGAACCCCACATCGGTGCGTTGTCGGTCGTCGAGCGACCGGATCGCGGGCCGCTGACCGTCCCGATCTGGTACCAGTACAGCCCGGGCGGTGAGCTGTGGGTGCTCACGCAGCCCGGCGCGCGGAAGACCCGCGCGATCGACGCGGCTGGTCGGTTCAGCCTGATGGTGCAGCGGACGGAGCCAACCATCCGCTACGTGTCGCTCGAGGGGCCAGTCATCAGGACGGCCCCGGGCAGCGCCGAGCGCTCGCGGGAGATGGCGGCGCGCTACATCCCACCCGACAAGGTCGACGACTACGTGGAGTTCGAACGCACGCAGCTCGGCGAACACATGGCCGTCTACCTGCAGCCGGAGCACTGGCTGTCCGCCGATCTGGGTCCAGCCTGGTAAGGCGCTATGTGGCCGCGATCTGGATGAGGTTCCCGCAGGTGTCGTCGAACACGGCCGTCATGACGGGGCCCATCTGTGTCGGAGGCTGGGTGAACGTCACACCGAGGGCGCGGAGTCGCTCGTACTCAACCTGGACATCCTTTACCGCGAACGAGGTGAAGGGGATGCCGTCGTCGACCAGCGCCTCCTTGAACGGGCCGACGGCGGGGTGTGCGCTGGGCTCGAGCAACAACTCGACCCCATCGGGATCCTCGGGTGAGACGACTGTCAGCCACCTCGCCTCACCGAGAGGTACGTCGTTCTTCGTCACGAAACCGAGAACGTCGGTGTAGAAGGCGAGTGCCGTGTCCTGGTCGTCGACCAGGACACTGGTGATGGTGATCCTCATCTGTCTGGCTCCTTCGTCGGCGGTGGCCATCGCTCCCAGATCTCGCGCAGGGGCGAGGTGTCGAGGTGATGGAACTTGTATCGACCCGAGCGCTCGGTCCGTACGAGTCCGGCGGATTCGAGCACGTCGAGGTGCTGGGAGATGGCCTGTCTCGTCGCGCGCACACCGTGCCGAGAAATGAGGCGACCGCAGATCTCGAACAGGGTCTGGCCGTCGCGATCGGTCAGCTCGTCCAGGATCGCCCGCCGGGTTCGGTCGGACAGCGCCTTGAACAGGTCACCCACCGCCGTACCATAGGCAAGCAGCGACTTGCCTGTCAAGCGAACGAACCTGCCGCTCCCGTCTTGTGGCCGTCAGGTCGACACCTTGCGCCCGACGAGATGAAACGGCCGGCTGAGTTGGCGGTAGGGATCTCGTCTGCTGGCTTCGAGTTCGACGGCGGCGATCGCCGCGAGCTGCTGCGAGTCGCTGAGGTCCAACTCAACTCCGCTGAAGTCCAGCCAGTCGGTGAACAGCCACACCCCGTACCAGCGGAGCGGCTCCACACCCTGGTTCTGCATGAGCTTGCTGAGCTGCTCCACCGTGTCTCCTCGGGTCGGCACCCCCAGCACCCCAACCTCGCTGGTGGCGTCGAAGGCCGCCAAAGCGTCCTCCCACCGCCGTTCCAAGGCTGGGCGAACCGCACCCGTCTTGGCATTTCCCGACATGATCGAGAGCACGCCGCCGGCGGCGGTGCACCGACACAGCTGGTTGACCAC
>DASXJE010000211.1 GCA_036497565.1 Mycobacteriales bacterium | reverse complement strand
GGCCGTCTCGCTCGCGGAGCAGACCGACTTCCTCAACCTGCACGGAAACGCATTGCTGGATCTCGCGACGGTGCTCCGCCACGGCCGGCATCTCGAAGACGCCGCCGCGGCAGCCGCTGCCGCGAACACGCTCTACGAGCGGAAGGGAAATCTCGTCGGTGCGGACGAGGCACGCTCCTTCGTCGGCCCGGTCGAGGCCCCGTCTGGAAGCGTCGCGAGCGTCCGGACGCCGGCGAGGTAGGACGTCGCCACGACCAGGTGAGGACGGCAGCGGTCGCGGTTGGGGGTCACTGCTTCGAGTCCAGTATCGGGGCCGGACTCGAAAAGTGTTCCTCGTCGATCTATTCTCTGGAAGCGTGAGACCCAGCATGAAAGCAGTACTGCTGACTGTGGCTGTTGGACTGGCATCGATGGTTATGGCGACGCCTAGCGGTATTGCGAGCCACGGTTGCCGGGCGCGCCCAGTGTCGCAACACACAGCTCGCCTGACCATCAAGTTTCTGCACATCGTCGACAAGCCGATCCACACGAGAGCTTGCGATCTGGCGTACGGCCCGATCTGGGATGTGGGCTATGCAACGCGGGCCGGAATGGGCTTGACGATGGTCATCGACGCGCACGATGTAACGCCTGTTCCGGGCTACGGCGCCCACGGTCCGTTCTACCGCCTCTACCTGATCAAGCCGGGCTACCTGGCAAAGATCAAGTGGAATGGTGTGTGGCGGACGTACCGGTTTGTCAGTAGCCCGAGGCCTTATCCACAAAGACCAAAAAGCGAAGTCGACAAACCCATCAAGAATTTTGGAGTCGAGGTGGTCTACTTCAGATGCTGCTGGCCCCGCTACACGCGTAACGCCTATCTCACTGTAAGAGCGGTGTTGGTAAAGCCCAAGGAGTAGAAGTCCGAGGGATTGGACTCCAGATCGCTCAAGGGCGAGGTAGTCATCTGTAGGTACTACGACTCAGCGTGACTTCAGGCGCCCTAACTATTTGAGCGCGGGTACACGTCCACGCTGACGTAGCCGGTGCCCTGACCCTTCAGTGCGGCAGCGACCGAGACGCGGCACGAATCTTGTCTGCCGGCAATGTGCCAGAGCATGTTCCGAGTCCCGTCCGTGTCGAAGCTGCGCGTGAGCTTCGAAACTGTTCCCCCCTTGAGACATCGGGTCGTCGTTGTGACCTTGGCCGTCCCGATGTAGAGGACGATCTTCTTCGGCGTGGGGATCCGGACGCTGAAAGCCGTTTTTGGATGCAGAGCATTGAGGTGAACCGACTTGGCGGTGTACGGCCCGGAAGCCGAAGCCGTGGCACACACGGCGGCAGCAACGAAGGCCGCGGCGAGGTACGGGATTTTCTTCATGCTTCTGAGGGTACAGCGGGGGATCCGGAAATCGGCAGATCTCGCTAACGGCTCACTAACGACAAATCGGGTCACGATCCCGAGTCAGGAGGGCTCAATCGATGGCGACGCTGAACGAGAAGCAGGCGACGCTCTTCACCGATCGCAACTGGGGCGTGATCGCGACCATCCGCGAGGACGGATCACCCCAGGCCACGCCCGTCTGGATCGACTACGACGGCGAGAACGTCCTCGTCAACAGCGCCCTCGGGAGAACGAAGGTCAAGAACATCGAGCGCGACCCGCGTGCGACTGTGACGGTTCTGCCTGCCGAGGACCAGCAGTCCGGCTACGTGATGGTGAGCGGCCCCGCCGAGATCGTCGAGGAGGGCGCCCTCGAGCACATAAACATGCTCGCCAAGAAGTACCTGGGGCAGGACAAGTATCCGTACCTCGGCCCTGGCGAGAGACGCGTGATCATCCGAATCCATCCCGAGCGGGTCGATGGCTTCGGCGCAGGCGGATAGGGCCATAGAACGTTCGCGACTGAGCGCGAGCTTCGTCACACTGTCCTGATGCGGCGGAGCTTCGTCACACTGTCCTGATGCGGCGGGGTCTCGGACTGCTTGTCTTCGGCGTTCTCGCTGCCGTTCTCGGCCTGGGATCCGCGCGCGCAAGTGGCGCGGGTACGACCACGGGAACGACGACGACAACAACGACCACGACGACCACGCCGTCCTATGCGCCGCTCTCGGTCTCGTCGCTGCCTGCGGGCTGTGCAGGCGCCGGTGCGGCCGCGGTCGTGCCACCCTCCCACCCGGTCGTCGCGCTGGGCACCCCGGCCTCCGCGCTCGGCCCGTCCGGCTATCCGTCGTCGGCTTCCTGGGTGGCGTTCAGCTCCTCGAGCGTGAGCGGTTCCGGCTGCAGCAGCACGAACCTCACGCTCGGATCGGTCTCGTTGTTCGAGGGCGCGGTCACGGCGAGCAGCGTCGAGGCGAAGCACGGCAAGGGAACGGTGGCCGGCCTGGAGATCGACGGCACTGCCGTCTCCGCCACGCCAGGGCAGACGGTTCCGGTCGAGAGCTGGGGACAGCTGACGCTCGGCGAGACGTTCGGGCGGCTGACTGCGCCGCTCGTCCTCCTCCTCCTGCAAGCCCATGACTCCCTGCCGGCCGGAACCAAGATCGCCGTCGCCTTCTCCGCGGCGCCGCTGGCCATTGGCAGGCCGAGCTCGTCCCCGAGCACCCGTCCCGACCAGAAAACGGCCACAAAATCACAACTGCGAGTGAGCGCGAAGAAGAGGCACCGGCAGCGGCAGCCTTCGAAGCCACCGCCCGACTTTCCCGCGGGGCCCTTCCCGTTTCTGCTGGGGGGCGGGTTGACGCCGGCCGCGCGGGACAACACCGTCGTCTCGGGCGCGATGCAATACCTGGGCGTCCCGTACTTGTGGGGCGGCGCGAGCCCCAAGACCGGTTTCGACTGCTCGGGGCTGGTCACGTACGTGTTCGCCCGACTCGGCGTCTCGCTGCCGCACTACGCGGCAGCGCAGTGGCACTCACCCGACGGCGTCTGGGTTGCGCCGAACCGGCTCCAGCCAGGCGACCTCGTCTTCTTCATCGGGTCCGACGGCACGCGCAAGGCGCCCGGACACGTCGGGATTTACGCCGGCGACGGTTACATCATCGACGCGCCGCATACAGGCTCGGTCGTCCGCATCGACAGCCTCAGCGAGCCCCGGCTCGCG
>DASXJE010000210.1 GCA_036497565.1 Mycobacteriales bacterium | reverse complement strand
CGGCGTCTGGCTACTAGATGTTGTGGGCTCGTCGTACGGCGGCGGACTCCGGCCAACCCTGCGATCTACTCCCAATGGCGGGCCGGACGGCGGTCTTCGGACCGACAGAATTGCGCCGCCTACTAGCCAGCCAAGTATCTCGGCAGGCGTATTTTTATGGGAGCCGCCGCCGGGACAACCGGCGGCGGGCGTCGGACGGGCAGGGATGGGGCGGGGCGTTGACAGCGACCACCGAGACGGCGGCGCCTGCTGACGTGTTTCGCCACGAAGCCATGCTCTACGCCGGCCCAGCCGATTTCGTGGCGGGAACGGTGCCCTTCATCATCGACGGCCTCTCGGCCGGCGAACCGGTGCTGGTCGCCGCAGAGCCGACGAAGCTCGACCTCGTTCGCGCGGCGCTCGACCGCGACGCCGACCGGGTGCGATTCGCGGACCTGGCCGATGTCGGCCGCAATCCGTCGCGGATCATTCCCGTCTGGCATGACTTCGTCGACGAATGCGGCAGCGGCGGCCAGCGGGTGCGCGGCATCGGCGAGCCGATCTGGGCCGGCCGGACAGCCGCCGAGGTCGTCGAATGTCAGGTGCACGAGTCCCTGCTGAACCTCGCCTTCGCCGACTCGACGCCCTGGACCCTGATCTGCCCGTACGACACAGACGCCCTCGACCCTGGGGTGATCGACCGCGCCTACCGGAGCCACCCGATGACACGACGAGGCGATGCACGCCGGCCCAGCACGAGCTACCGAGCCCCGAGCGAGGAGCTCGCCAGCATCGGTCATGCGCTGCCGGAGCCCACCGAGGTACTCGAGCAGCGGACGGTGGTCTTCGAGCGCCTGCACGACATGCGCAGCGCCGTGGCCCGGTGCGCGACCAGCCTCGGGCTCGGGTCGGAACGCACCGCCGACCTCGTGATCGCAGTCGACGAGCTCGCCAGCAACAGCGCGCAGTACGGCGGCGGCGACGCGACCATGCGGTTGTGGCAGGACGAGGACTGCATCGTGTGCGAGGTCACCGATCGCGGGGCGATCGACGAGCCGTTGGTCGGCCGGCACCGTCCCGCGCTCAACGCGCCCAGCGGCCGCGGGCTCTGGCTGGTCAACCAGCTCTGCGACCTGGTGCAGCTGCGCACCTCCGCCGGCGGGACCGTCGTCCGCCTGCACATGGCGCTGCGCTGACCCGTCGGACCCTGCCGCCACGGCCGGGGGTGACGTTACAAATGTCACCCGGCAGTCCTGCCGCACGACACTGGTGAGCCGCCCCGGCGACCGGCAGTCTTGTCGCCATGACGACCTATGCACACACCTCACAAGCGGCCGGCGTACAGCTGCGCGGCCTGGTGAAGTCGTTCCACGCCCAGGGCACCGTCGTGCGTGCCGTCCGTGGAGTCGACATCGCCATCACCCCGGGCGAAACGGTGGCGCTACTCGGACCCAACGGGGCCGGTAAGTCCACCACGATCGACATGCTGCTGGGCCTGACCCGGCCCGACAGCGGCACGGTCTCACTGTTCGGCATGAATCCCGCCGACGCCATCAAGGCTGGCGCCATCGGCGCCATGCTGCAGACCGGCCAGCTGATCCGTGACCTCTCGGTCCGTGAGCTGATCACGATGATGGCGTCGATCTACAGCGAGCCGTTGGCGGTCGACGACGTCATCGAGATGACCGGCATCGCCGACATCGCCGACCGGCGTACCCAGAAGCTGTCCGGTGGCCAGACCCAGCGGACCCGGCTCGCCATCGCGTTGGTGTCCAACCCCGACCTCCTGGTGCTCGACGAGCCCACGGTGGCCATGGATGTCGAGAGCCGGCACGCCTTCTGGACCTCGATGCGGGACTTCGCCGCCTCGGGAAAGACGGTGGTCTTCGCCACCCACTACCTCGAGGAGGCCGACGCCTACGCCGACCGGATCGTGCTGATGGCACAGGGCCTGGTCGTCGCGGACGGGCCGACCACCGAGATCAAGGCCACCGTCGGTCTCCGCACGATTCGCGCCACGCTGCCCGAGGCGGACCTGGCCGAGCTCTCCCGACTGCCGGGCGTGACCAACGTCGACCGGCGCGGCGAGGCGGTCATCCTCAACTGCGTCGACTCCGACCAGGCGATCCGCGCCCTACTGGCCGGCTACCCCGACGCCCGGGACATCGACATCTCCGGCGCCGGGCTCGAGCAGGCCTTCCTCCAGCTGACCGGCGCGCAGGACGACGCGTCGGCCGACGACTCCACCACCGAAATGATCTCCGCCACGGAGGGCACCCGATGAGCAGCAGCATCACCTACGTGCGGTACGAGGTCCTGCGGACCGTTCGCAACGTCAGGTTCTTCATTTTCTCCCTGGTTTTCCCGCTGATTCTCTTCTTCACGATCGCCGGGCCCAACCGGAACGTCTCGCTCGGCGGACTTCCGTTCGCGCAGTACTACATGGTCGGAATGGCGTCGTGGGGCACGATGGCCGCGGTCATCGCCGGGGGAGCACGCATCGCCGCCGAACGGTCCGTGGGCTGGAATCGCCAGCTGCGGATCACGCCGCTCTCGACCCGCACCTATTTCCGCGCCAAGGTGCTCACCGGATACATGATGGCTCTGGTCAGCATCGTGCTGCTCTACGCGGCCGGTCTGTCGCTCGGCGTCCGGATGCCCGCCGGGGACTGGGTGCGGATGACCGTGCTGATCCTCGTGGGCCTGATCCCGTTCGCGGTGCTGGGCATCCTGCTGGGCCACCTGCTGACGGTCGACTCGATGGGCCCGGCGATGGGCGGCATCGTGTCGCTGTTCGCCCTGCTCGGCGGCTCGTGGGGACCGATCGGCGGGGACAGCGGCGTGCTGCACGACATCGTCCAGTGCCTGCCGTCGTACTGGCTGGTGCAGGCCGGGCACGTCGGGATCGGCGACGGCGGCTGGGGTGCAACCGGCTGGATCGTGATCGGCGCCTGGACCGCCGTGCTCGGCGTTCTGGCGGGGCGGGCCTACCGGAGGGACACCAACCGCGCCTGAGGACGGGCGGCAGGGGCACAGCAGGGGGGTGGACCGTGGCGGGCGTCGGAGTGTGACGCCCGCCACTGTGCGTAGTCAGTTGCCGCGTCCTGGGCTCAGCTGGGTGACGGGTCTGGCGGACGGGCCACCGAGGGCGCATAGTCACCTCATGCACCACGTACGCCACCGGTGACCGTCAGGCAGTCGGCGGAGCTGTCGGCCGGTCGTTCCGGCCGCACAGAGCCTCTGCGTCGTCCTGTCGGCAGCGGATTGTCGACCGGGCGGGGGCAAGGTCAACGGGGGCGTGCGCAAACGGCCGATCGCGCAGCTGCCATCGCCGGTCCGACTGCGACCCTCGTGTGAGCGAGGTCCCGAGTGAGTCTGACGACCGGTACAACGGGGCGCGCCCCGGAGCGCACCGCGCGACACGACGCATTGCTCTACGCCGGCGCCGACGAGTTCCTCGCCAGCACTGTGCCGTTCATCTACTCCGGTTTGGTCGCCGACCAACCCGTACTGGTCGTCGTGAATCACCTGAAGGCCGACCTGCTCCGCGTCACCCTCGGTGCCGACGGCCGGGAGGTCACCTTCGCCGATCTCGGCGATACCCATCGCCACCCCGACGACTTCCTCTCGGCCTGGGTGGAGTTCGCCCGGGCGCACGCCAGCGACAACCGGCTGTTGCGCGCGATCGGCGAGCCGGTGTCGGCCGCGATGTCGAGCGAACTGTTCGAGTCGCGGCAGTGCGAACCGCTCCTCGACCTCGCCTGCGTCGGCCTCCGGCAGTACTGCCTTCGCTGCCTCTACGACGCCGACACCGTCGGTGCCGAGGCGCTGGCCGAGGCACGCACCAGCCACGCCATCGTCCTCGAACGCGGCGCACGCCGCCTCGGCGCGGCCTGAGCCGCTCCGCCGTCAGCCGAGCTGTTCGTGCAGGAAGGTGACGGTCCGCTGCCACGCCAGCGCAGCCGATTCGGGGTCGTGCGTGCCGATGTGGTTCTGCTCGTTGTTGAACGCGTGGCCGGCAGGGTAGTAGTACATCGACACCGGGCCCTTCGCCTGTGCCTTGAGCTTCGCTTCGAGCTCCCGCGCCTGTTCCACCGGATACATCTGGTCCTGCTCGCCGTAGTGGCCGAGGACCGCGGCCGACACGGTCGAGAAGTCCTGCGGGACGTAACCGACGCCGTAGTACGGGACGGCCGCGCCGATCCGGTCGCCCTGCTGGGCCGCGAGCGCGAGCACGAAGCCGCCGCCCATGCAGAACCCGACCGCACCGACCTTGTCGCCGGTCACCGCCGGTAGGCCGAGCAGGTAGTCCACCGCACCGCCGAGGTCCCGGGCGGCCTGGTCCTCAGGCAGGCTCGCCAACAACTCGCCGGCCTCATCGGCGTCGTGGGTGACCCGTCCGCCGAACAGGTCCGGCGCAAGGGCGACGAACCCCTCGGCAGCGAGCCGGTCGCAGATGTCGACGATGTGGTCGTCGAGTCCCCACCACTCCTGTACGACGATCACGCCGGGCCCGCCGTCGTTGTTCGGCGTGGCCAAGTAGCCGTGCGCCTGGTTGCCGTTGCTGGGGAACGTCACGTTCTGCCTGGGGTTGGCTTGCGTCATTGCCCGGTGTCCTCTCGTTCGTCGTCTCGTGGCCACCTTGACCCGGGGCCGAGCCTACGTTCCCGGGCTCGCCCGCGGATCGGTCCCCATCGGGCCGATCGGCCGCGCCCCGGGCGCGGTCGACCTGCCTCGGGCTTTCGCGGCGGCTGGGTCTGCCGGGGTCATCATCGGACGCTGTACTCGCATCCAGCGCGGGATTATGCGAGTAGTGCGTCCGATGTTCGGCCGGCTGGTGCGGTGCGGCTGGGCATCATCGTGCGCCGTACTCGCAGCCGGGACCGGATTGTGCGAGTAGGGCGCACGATGTTGCACCGTCCGTTCAGCTGGTGGTGACCAACTCGGGTGTGCGCCGGCGTGCGGTGGGTGGTGGGTCGGGGCGGTCGGGTGGGTCGGGCATCGCGGGCAGGTGGTGCAGTCGGTTGCGGCGGGGTGTTTGGGTGGGGTCGATCCAGGGTGGCGGCAGGAACTCGGGTAAGCCGTCGACGATGCGGGCCTGCCAGCCGTGGTGGTGGATGGTGCGGTGGTGGTGCCCGCACAGCAGCACCAGGTTCGTCAGCGCGGTGGGTCCGCCGTCGGCCCAATGCTGGATGTGGTGTCCGTCGCACCAGGCGGCGGGGCGATCGCAGCCGGGGAACGCACACCCCCGGTCCCGGGCGACGAGGGCGCGGCGGATGCCGACCGGGATGGTGTGACTCGCCCGGCCCACATCCAACGGTTGGCCGGCGCCGCCGAGCAGCACCGGGATCAGCTGCGCGTCGCAGGCGATGCGGCGGGCGGTGGCCGGGGTGACCGGGCCGCCCCAGCCGAGGTCGGCGGTGCCGATCTGCTTCCGCAGGGTGTCGTAGTCGAGGGTGACCGTGACCTGCGGCCGCTGCCCCCCGGAGTCCGGGAGGTCCCCGGTCTGCAGGGCGCGCCGGGCCAACTCGATCAAC
>DASXJE010000209.1 GCA_036497565.1 Mycobacteriales bacterium | reverse complement strand
CCCGCCCCGGCTATCAGCAGCCACGAAGTAGCGACCATTCAGCGAGTCAAGGGGAGAGCGTAGTGAAAGCGGTCAGATACGAGGAGTTCGGTGGGATCGATGTCTTGCGGGTTGTTGAGGTGGAACGCCCGGTGCCCGGGGACGAACAGGTCCTCGTGCGGGTGAAGGCGGCTGGCATCAACATCAGTGAGGCCGTCATCCGCACGGGGGCGGTGGCGCAGCTGTTCCCGTCGACGTTCCCCTCCGGGCAGGGCAGCGACCTCGCTGGGGTCGTCGAAGATGTCGGCGTTGGGGTCAGCGGATTCTCGCCCGGCGACGAGGTGATCGGCTTCTCTAACAAGAGGGCCTCACAGGCCGAGATGGTCCTGGTCGAGGCCGGCGATCTCACCCACAAGCCGGAGAAGGTCTCATGGGAGGCGGCCGGCGGCCTGTACGTCGCAGGCACTACGGCGTGGGGGGTAGTGCATTCAGTTCAGCCCGAGGAGGGCGAGACCGTCGTCATCTCCGGAGCCGCCGGAGGAGTTGGCTCGCTCGCTGTCCAGCTCGCCCGCCGTACTGGGGCCGCGGTCATCGGCCTGGCGAGCGAGAGCAATCACGATTGGCTGACGAGCCACGACGTGGTACCGATCGCGTACGGTGTCGACGTCGCGGACCGGATCAGGGTCGCGGCGCCGGGCGGCGTGGATGCGTTCATCGACACCAACGGCGACGGGTACGTCGAACTGGCGCTCGACCTCGACGTCGCGGCCGAGCGGATCGACACCATCGTCGATTATGCGGCCGCAGCGAAGTACGGCGTCAAGACTGACGGAGGCGCAGAGGCAGGGCCGGGCGCGAAGGTGATTGCCGAGCTGGCCGGCCTGATCGCGGACGGGCACCTCGAGGTGCCGATCGCGAAGGTCTACCCGCTGACACAAGTCCGCGAGGCATACACCGAGCTCGAACGCCGCCACACCCGCGGCAAGATCGTCCTCAGACCCTAGCCCGCTTAATGACCGACGCATCGTCTAGTTGATTGCGAAACCACAGGCCGGGAGCTAATACCCGCGGCCCCGGGAACAGAAAGGCAACGTTATGGCTACCGCCACCGTGCAGATCCCAGGAACGGGGACTTACCGGATCGACCCGGCCAGCTCGTCGGTGAGTTTCACCACCCGGCACTTGTTCGGACTGGGCGCGGTGAAGGGAAGCTTCGAGATCCTCTCCGGCGAAGTGACCATCGCCGACCCGGTGACCGCCTCGACCGCGCGGGCAGTGATCGATGCCGCCAGCTTTTCCAGCAGACACCGCCAGCGGGACAAGGATGTCAAGTCCGCGAACTTCCTGCACGTCCAGGAGCACCCGCACATCGCGTTCGAGTCCTCCCACCTGGCTCGGGAAGGTGACGGCTGGGTGCTGCGCGGGCAGCTCACCGTCCGGGGCCACAGCGACCCGGTGGATCTGGCCGTGACCGAATCCCGCGCCAGCGGTGATGGCCTGACCCTGCGCGGCACCACCCGGATCGACCGGTACGCATTCGGCCTGACCAAGAAGAAGGGTCTGGCTGCCCGGTACCTCGACCTCGAGATCACTGCCCACGCCACCCCCGGCTGACCCGGACGGCAACCGGGCCTTGGCGCCGACGGTGTCTACATTGACAGGAAGGGCGTAAAGAGACGGACCGGGCCATCAGTCAGGTTCGCTCTGAGCTCGGCGCCCAGCTCGCCGAGGAGTTCGCTGGAGACCAATCCCGCCGCGAGGATTGCTCCCCCGAGTTCGCCAAGGTTCGCGGCGTGCTCGAGGAGTGCCTCGGAGTCCCTGTACCGCTGCAGCGTCCCAGTGTCCTTGGCCCGTACGATCTCCATGGCTTGAGCAGACAATCGCTTGAACTCCTCGAGCTTGCCCACCTCGTGAAACTCGAACCGACCGATGCCCTGAAGCTCAGTCACTGCCCCCGCCCCCAGTCTCTTGCAATCGCATCCGATCAAAGGGCACAGACACTAAGATCGTTCCGCTCCGGTCACGGGTGGACCTGCGAGCCGAAGCCGAGGTCGAGACGGATCGACTCGAGGATGTGGAACGCCGTGCTGGCCGTGTAGACGTCAGCGGCGGCGAGGACGCCGGTGTACTTCTGGATGACCGGCGCGGTCGCATACGCGACCTGCGCGTCCTGGTACGTCTTGACCGCGGCCCAGGAGTTGTTCCCGTACCTGGTGAAGAACGGGGTGGGGTCGACCGCCCCCAAGGCTATCTTGATGTTGTCGATGAGGTCGGTCACGTACTGCTGGTACACGGCCACGTCGTCGCGGGCGCCGAGCCGGCCCATGTGGCCGCCGATGAAGTGCGTCCATGGGTAAGCCATGGCGATGGCCGGGGCGGCGATGGAGGCGGGAACGTCCTCGTTCAGGTTGAAGCTGTCGTACGGCACCCAGCCGGGCAGGATGACGTCGACCAGCATGAGCGTGTCGTGATCCGGGAAGTGGATGTAGATGTTGTCGGGGGTGTGGTTGGTTCCGTGCCACGCCAGGTCGATCCGCTCCCCGCCGACGTGCAGCCTGCGGTGAGTCTCGAACGTCACGTCAGGCACCGGCCGGGTCGGGTCGTTCTCGCTTGCCAGCAGCACCTTGGTCTCGACGTGCCCGACGCGGACCACGTGGCGGCCGAACAGCGACGAGGCGCCGAGGTGATCGGCATGGTGGTGCGAGTAGACAATGTGAGTCACCTTGTTCGACACGCCGTTGGCGGACGCAATCTGGTTGATGGCGCGCTGCAGGTTGGCCCCGATGCTCGGGGGCGCATCGAACAGCACCACCCCTTCCCGGGTGGTCAGGAAGGCCGCCTGGTAGGTGCCGTCGGTGACCCAGTACAGATTCTTCTTCACCGGCCCGACGAAGTAGCCCTGCGCGTTGAGGGCCGGGCCCAGCGCGGACGGCGGTATCGGCGCGTAGTCGGGGAGGGTGTCGGCCGACGCCGGTTCGGCGAGGGCGCCCCCCGGCCACGGTGGCCACCGCGGGGACGGCCGCGATCGCCGCGCTCCGCACGAGGAACGAGCGGCGGTTCAGGCCTGAGTTGGATGGCTTCGGGGCTGAGGTGGATGACATGGTCGTCCTTTCCAGACGTACGACAGGAGGGGAAGACGGCTCGCTGATGCCGCCATCTCCGCGGAGACGGCGCCGAAAACACATGTCATGGCGCGTCTCCCTCCGGTCATGAACGGACCTACCCGTTCAGGATCTGATCAGACTCACCACCGGGAAGGTGAGAAGCCATCACCGGAATCCGGTGGTCTAGAGGCGGTCTGCGGTGGACTACGCGGCAGTCGGTTGGTCGCGTCGATGGTCAGGTGGCAGGCCACGAAGGGGCTATACCGTGGTGACACGAGGCCTGCGAGGCACCAGCGGCTGCCGCGGAACGGCGGAAAGGATCGAGGAGTGAACGTCGACGCCGAACCGACGGTGGAGTTGGTCCGTCAGCTGTTGGATGAGCAGTTCCCCCAGTGGGCGGACCTTGATATCACGGAGGTGTCCTCGCAGGGCTGGGACAACCGCACGTTCCGCCTCGGGTCCCAGATGTCCGTCCGACTACCTAGCGGCGACGGCTACGCACCTCAAGTCGACAGAGAACAGCGCTGGCTACCTTTCCTGAGCCAGCGCCTACACACGCCCATCCCATCGCCCGTCGCCAAAGGCCTTCCCTCGCGGGCGTTCCCCAGGGTGTGGTCGGTCTACCGCTGGTTGGACGGGGTGCCGCTGGACGAGACCGAGACGGTCGACCTCGGGGTCATCGCCGCCGACGTAGCGGCGTTCCTGTGTTCGCTACAGGCGCTCCCCACCCCTCCGGGAGCGCCCACACCCGAGCAATCCAACGGCTTCCGCGGTGATCTCTTCGACCGGTACCTCGCCGAGGGGGAGGCGGCAGTACCAATGCTGGGCAGGCCTTTGCGACAGCAGGCCCGGAAGTGGCTGCAGGAAGCGACGGAAACCTCGTGGTCAGCCGCCCCAGTTTGGGTACACGGAGACATGGCTGCGGGCAACCTCCTGACGCGGGAAGACCGACTCGGTGCAGTCATCGACTTCGGATGCATGGCCGTCGGCGACCCCGCCTGCGACCTGACCGTCGCGTGGACGACCTTTGACGCACGTAGTCGCGAGGTCTTCCGTCATCACGTCGGGCAAGACCCCGAAACGTGGCGCCGAGCCCGGGGGTGGGCTGTCTGGAAAGCAGCGATCACCCTGAAGTCCGCTCCCGAGGACTCAGCCAAGCACCAGGGCGCACAGCGAGCCATCCGTGAGCTGTGGGGCGACGATGCGTGATGGCAGAGCGCCTAGGACGATTCGCGATCCTCGGGGTAGTGCTGATCGTGATCGGTACCCGGATAGGCGTTGGTCCACGGGCAGCGATGCCGGTACGCGGCGGGTCAGCGCCGAACAATGATCGACTTCAGGACGTTGAGGTAGGTCTTTCCGTACCGGAGGAGGGGCACGACATACGTCCCTTCCGTGATCTCGTTCCAGGAGATCAGCGTCCACCCGTCCGGATGCGACGCTGAGTTCCCTGCGAACAGTGACCGCATTGTCTGGCCGTTGTCGCGCGGCACGCACGTGGACGTGTGATACAGCAGGCTGGCGTTGTAGCCGGGTATGAACGGCGCGAGCCAGGTCTTCGGACGGCCGTCGGGGTTTTTCGCCTTCCTTACCGTGGCGGCGAAGCGGTGCAACGTCGCGAACGACGAGCGGTTCTTGATCGGATTCTGGCTCGACCAGTAGTAGCTGGTGCCGTCGAGCAGGGCGGCGCGTCGGTTGTCCCAGCTGGCCGGCTTCTCGTCGCCCATGAGGTAGAACCGCGACCTGAAGGTATGCGAAATGACGGCGAGGTCGTGGTCGCTGTACTTCCACGTCCCCGCCATCACGACCTCCGGGCGGCGCGAGAATCTGTGGTTGAGAGCGGAGTCGCGTCCGTACCGCGACAGGAAGTACTTGAAGTCGTTGCGGAATTGCGTCGTCGTCAGGTGCCTCGCCGATGACTGGTAGTTCAGGATGATTGAGAAGTGGCCTCCCCGCGCATTGATGCGATGTACAGCGTTGAAGGTGTACTGGAGTCTTTGGTTCAGAGCGGTCGACGACGGATCCTGCGCAGGAGTACCCGCCCCGATCCAGTTGACCACGAATCCTGTCAATCCGGCAGCAGCTGCCAATTTGACGTCGCGAGCGATCGTCGCCGGATTGGCCTGGTCGTATTGGAGACCGGGGCTGATATCGGTCTCCACATTGCCCGGGTACCTGGTCACGGCGTTGCAGCCCGACGCGTCGAGGTGCGCCGGCAGCGGTTCGGCACCGCGCTGCGTAGGGTAGCCCCGCCCAAGGTGGCTCAACCAGTGACCACGGTCCCACCACAGGTAGTACATGGCGAAGACGGGCGGAGGGTCCGCCTGCTGGCCGCCGGTGCCGGGCGAGCCGGTCGGCGAGGACGAGGACGCCGTCGTGCTTCCGGTGCAGGACGCGACCAGGAGGGCGGTCACGAGGGCGATCCATACGGGAGCCGCTCTGAACCGTCCAGCGATGTGGGGTCTCCGCACGCGACTATCCGACCAGCGTCTTGGTCCGGTTGACCTTGCGGCCGGCTGGCCGACTCGTCGGCCGACCCCACCGACAGCGTCGTCCGCCGAACAGGATGAGAGCGCCCACTCCAACCAGGCACAACAGGGTCAGCAGGCCAGCCGCCCGCAGGCCGGACCACGGCCCAGGTCGTGCGGTCACCCGGTGCACCACGCGGCTGTACCCGACATCGTTGCCACGGGCAGCCAGGAACTTCCGCAGCGCATTGAACTCTTGGCGGCCGTAGCGCTGGCCCGGTTCGATGTAGGTGTTTTCCGACCACTCGTTCCAGCTGATCACCCCGACCGCATCGGGCGAGCTCGCGAACGCGTTGGTGAGGCTGTTCGTGAGGGTGGCGCTGCCTGCCCGATCGACGACTCGCAAGTGCCCGAGGGTCCGCCCGTCGAAGCCGGGTGCCGCCGGAGCGACCCAGATGCCGTCGTGCGCGTGCACCGCCGTGGCGAGGTCCTTGAGCCTGCGAAGGGTGAACGACGCTCGCGGATTGGCCGACGACCAGTAGTACGCTTCGCCGTCCACCTCGGCGGCTACTCGTTGATACTGTTCGGAGTCCTTCGAGGTCGCCAGCAGGAAAGCCCGCCCGGCCAGCATGGCGCGTACGGACGCGATGTCCGACAGCGAGTACTGGTCGGTGCCCGTCCACGCGATCAGCGGCTTACCGAAGTCCGTCGCGTTGAGCGCCGGCCCCCACCGCTGCATCAAGAAGCTGAGGTCGGACCGAACCTTCGCAGCAGGCAGCGGCTCCCGGGCGAAGTCGAGCGCCTCGTACACGACACCGACCTGGAAATCGAGCTCGGACGCGACTCGCAGCAGCAGGTCCAGGCGGCGATTGAGCTGCGGCGTGCTCTTCCACGACGTCAGAAACCCGTCGATGCCCGCGGCCTTGGCCTCTTCGATCTGGTCGCGCAGTATGTGCGGGTCGTCGCTGCTGTACGTGCCCACGAGCGGATAGTCGGCCTTGGCCCGGCGCCACGAACCGTGGTCGTACCACTGGTAGAAGTACGCATAGACCGGGACGTGGTGGGTGCTCGTCGGCCCCGTCGGCGCCGCCGCCGCGGGCGACGCGTCCAGCACCATCAGCGCGCACATCACGATCAGCACGGCGCGTATCAGCCATCGGCGGAACCTCATGGTGTCTCCGACGGGTCCTGGCTCCGCCGTCGTCGGGCCATGGCCCGCCCGCCGAAGATGATCAACGGCACCATGATCACGGCGACCGCAATGATGATTGCGGCGTCGGTAAGGGTGACAACCCGCAGATTGACCGCGTCGTTGCGCGAGACGAGGACGCTGGTCTTACCGCCCGCTACAGCCGAGTCGATCCGCAGCTGGTAGAGGCCGCGTACCAGGGACGGGAAGACCGCCGCACCACCCTTGCCGATGTGTCCGGCGAATCTCGAGCCGTCTGGCCGGGTGACGACGAGGCGCGACCCGACCTCCGAGCCGAACACCGCATCGCGTGTGGTGACGCTCAATTGGAATACGGCCAGGCTGATCGACCACATCGACGCATCCTCCGGCCGGAAGTTCTGGCGCCCGTCGAACACGGCTTCGGACCCGTCCACACGCACCGAGGAGAGCGTGTATCGGACCTGACGGGATTCCCAATCCGAGCCGATCCTGGTCGCCACCCGATCGAGCAGCAGCGCGGGAGCGCTGAGCTCGTCGCCGACCAGGCGCACGTCGTTGCTGCCGTAGGACATGCGCAGATCGTGAACGCGTGCTACCGGCACCGGATGGTTGGCCAGGTCGAAGAAACGCAGCTGCACCGGACGCCGAACGTCGAGTGCGGCCACGAGTCGCCGTTCACCCGGACGCCTGGGGGGCAGCTTGTTGACGCGCAGCGCGGAGACGTTCAATCCCCCACCTGCCTGTGAGGTCGCCAACTCCAACCTGTCCTTGACGTTGTTGAGATCGGTGACCGGAGCGGACGCGGTGCCGTCCGCACCGGTCGTGATCGTTGCTCCGTCCAGGGTGAAAAGGACGCCGGGCGTGCTCGGCACCGTTCTGATCTCGACGATGCCGTGCACCGGCTCCAGGCTCAGCGGCCACAGGCGATGGACGTACGGATCGAAGCGGCCGTTCTTCGTGGTCAGTGAGACGCCAGGCCCGGACACGACACGATCGACGGACCAAGTCACCGGTATCGGCG
>DASXJE010000208.1 GCA_036497565.1 Mycobacteriales bacterium | reverse complement strand
CAGGTAGCCCGGTGTCGCGGCCGTCGTACCGATGACGAACCGGTCGCGGGCGCCGCCGGACGTTCCGCGGAAGCCGGTCGGGTCGAGGCAGCCGAGGTCGAGCACGCCGGCGTCCCGGTCGTAGCTCAGGGTGACCTCGAGCCCGTCGACGTCTGCGGGTACGTCGACCGGCAGGTAGTGCTGGATCGACGCCGCGCGGTCGTCGCGGGTGAACCGTCCACTGTGGACGACTTGGTCAGGCACGCGGCCAACGTAGCGGAGTCACCCGCAGGAGAACGAGCGTCGTGGCGATCACACACACCCCGAGCAGCCATCCTCCGACCACATCGCTGAGGTAATGGGCGCCCAGCGCGAGCCGGGTCCAGCCGGTCAGGGTGACGAGGACGACCGCCACCACCCATGCGACCCGCCGCCAGGCGTGCGACAGCATCGGCAGCACGACGATGAGCAGCACCCCGCAGCCGAGCGCGGCGTTGAGGGCGTGCCCAGAGGGATAGCTGAAACCACCGAAGTGCCCGATCGGATGCTCCGGCGTCGGCCGATGCCGGGCGATCGCGTCCTTGATCCCGATCCCGAGCGCACCACCGACCACCATCGCGACCACCACCCACACCGCGAGGCGACGCTCGCCGATGACGAGGAGCGCCACAGCGACGACCAGCCCGAGCACGCGGAACGTGGTCGGGGAGAGCGCGTTGGTGAGAAACCGCAAGGCGCTCACGTAGCCCGGATGCCCCGCCGTCTCGTCCGTCAGCGCCCGCGCCTCGGTGACGTCGACGTGCCCCACCCCGGCGAGGCCGAGGCCGACCAACAGGCTCAACACGAGGAAGGCGAGCCCACAGATCCCCGCGACCCACACCGCCCGCGGGTGCAATTCGACCATCCCAATACCGTAGGGCCCGTGGCCTACGACTGGGTCTCGCTGCTGACCGACTACGGCACCGCCGACGGCTTCGTGGCCGCCTGCCACGGTGCGATCGCCCAGATCGCCCCGGCCGTGCGGGTGATCGACATCACCCACGAGGTGCCGCCCGGCGACATCCGCCGGGGCGCAGTCGTCCTGGCCCAGACCGTGCCGGCCCTCCCGCCGGCGGTGCACGTCGCTGTCGTCGATCCCGGCGTCGGGACGGCACGCCGGGCGATCGCGCTTCGTACGCCGGGCGGGGTCCTCGTCGGGCCGGACAACGGCCTGCTCGGCTGGGCGGCCGAGGCGCTGGGCGGGATCACCGCGGCGGTCACCCTCACCGATCCCGCGTACCACCTGCCGAGCGCGGCCTCGACGTTCGACGGCCGGGACGTCTTCGCCCCGGTGGCGGCGCACCTCGCCGCGGGCGCAGATTTCGCCGCAGTCGGAACTCCGCTCGACCCGCGCGACCTGGTGCTTCTCCCCGAGCCACGCCGGCGGGCCGTCCCGGGGCGGCTGGACTGCGAGGTCCTCACCGTCGACCGCTTCGGCAACGTCCAGACCAGCGGGCGGACCGACGACGTCGCCGTCGCCGGTCTCGCCCAGGGCGACGACGTGCTGGTCGGTACTCCATCCGGCCGACACCGGATGCCCTTCGCCGGCGCCTTCGGCGAGGTCGCCGCCGGGGCGCCGCTGTGCTTCCTGGACTCCGCCGGCCGGCTCGCCATCGCCGTCAACGGCGGGGACGCGGCCGCCCGACTGGGCGTCGCCGCATCCGACCCGCTGACGATCTCGGCGGTCGGACCGAGCTGAATCTCGGGACGGGAACAAATCAGCGACCGGCAGGTTGTTAGCATAGGTCAAGTAACTACCCTGCTCATCCGGGAGCCGCCCGTGGCAGCCGACGTCACCACTCAAGGCGACGGAGCCGCTCGTCGTACCGCCCAGCAGCATGATCCGCACTACAAGTGGATCGCGCTGTCCAACACCACCCTCGGCGTGCTGATGGCCACCATCAACGCGTCGATCATGCTCATCGCGCTGCCGAACATCTTCGACGGCATCGCGCTCAACCCGCTGCTGCCGAGCAACGTGAGCTACCTGCTGTGGCTCATCCTCGGCTTCCTGGTGACCACCGCGGTCCTCGTGGTGAGCCTCGGCCGGGTCGGCGACATGTTCGGCCGGGTGAAGATGTACAACTTCGGTTTCCTGGTCTTCACCGTCTTCTCGATCCTGCTCTCGGTCACCTGGATGCACGGTACGGCGGCCGCCTGGTGGCTGATCATCATGCGGATCCTGCAGGGCGTGGGCGGGGCCTTCCTCTTCGCCAACTCCTCGGCGATCCTCACCGACGCCTTCCCGGAGAACGAGCGCGGCCTCGCGCTGGGCATCAACGCCGTCGCCGCGATCGCCGGGTCCTTCATCGGACTGGTGCTCGGCGGACTGCTCGGCCCGGTCAACTGGCACCTGGTCTTCGTCGTCTCGGTGCCGTTCGGACTCTTCGGCACCGTGTGGGCCTACCTCAAGCTCCGCGACACCGGCATCCGACAACCCGCCAGGATCGACTGGTGGGGCAACATCACCTTCGCCGTCGGCCTGATCGCCGTACTCGTCGGGATCACCTACGGCATCCAGCCCTACCAGGGGCACAACATGGGCTGGACCAACCCCACCGTGCTGACCGAGATCATCGGCGGTGTCGTCGTACTCGTGATCTTCGGGATCATCGAGACCCGGGTCGAGCATCCGATGTTCCGATTGCCGCTGTTCCGGATCCGGGCCTTCACCGCCGGCAACATCGCCAGCCTGCTCTCGGCTCTGGGTCGCGGCGGGCTGCAGTTCATCCTGATCATCTGGCTGCAGGGCATCTGGCTGCCCGAACACGGGTACAGCTTCGAACGGACGCCGCTGTGGGCCGGCATCTACATGCTTCCATTGACCGCGGGTTTCCTGCTGGCGGCGCCGATCTCCGGCATCCTCTCCGACCGGTTCGGCGCGCGCCCGTTCGCCACCGGCGGGATGATCGTCGCGGCGGCCAGCTTCGGGCTGTTGAACTTCCTGCCGGTCAACTTCTCCTACCTCTGGTTCGCGCTGATCCTGCTGCTCAACGGTCTGGGGATGGGTCTGTTCGCCTCACCGAACCGGGCCGGCATCATGAACAGCCTGCCGCCCAACCAGCGCGGCGCGGGCGCCGGGATGACGGCGACCTTCCAGAACTCCGCGACCGTGTTGTCGATCGGCGTGTTCTTCTCGCTGATCATCCTGGGGCTCTCGCAGCACCTGCCGTCGCAGCTCTACAACGGGCTGACCGCCCAGGGCGTACCGGCCGCCACGGCGCACCAACTATCCGGGCTGCCGCCGGTGAGCACGCTGTTCGCCGCCTTGCTGGGCTACAACCCGATCCGGACCCTGCTCGGCCCGCACGTCCTCGCCAACCTGCCACCGGGCAAGGCGGAGTTCTTGACCGGGCGCGGCTTCTTCCCGCACCTGATCTCGGCGCCGTTCCAGGACGGGCTGCGCGTCGCCTTCCTGTTCGCCATCGTCGCCTGCTTGGTCGCCGCGGTCGCGTCGTACCTGCGAGGCGGCAAGTACCACTACGTCGAGGGCGCCGAGCTGCGTCGCGTGGCGCCGGCATCGGTTGCTGTCGACGCGACCGACGCCGGTACGCCGGCCGACACCCGCTCATCCGCACCGTCGGAACCTGACCGCTCCGGTGGCCGGCAGAGCGGCGCGCCGGTGCCCAGTGAGGCACCCGGCGCCGGGCAGTGACGACCGCTCAGGCGTTGTGCGCGACCGGGTCGGACCAGAAGAAGGTCTCCGGGTCGTAGACCGCCGGGGTCGGGTGGTTCCACGGGTTCACGAAGCCACCCTGGGCGAGGTTCTCCCTGCGCGGCACGTTGCCCAGGTCGGTCTTGGTGACGATGACCTCCGGGAAGTTGGCCACCGTGCCCATGAAGAACGGCCCGTCGGTGATGTGCACCTTGACCATCTCGAAGACGAGCTTGGTGCGCTTCAGCTCATCCGGCTCGAGTTGGGCCTGGCTGTAGAGCTTCCACAGCTTGGCGATCGGGCCACCCGCCTCGGGCTCGAGTCGCGGCGGCGTGCGCTTCCACGGGTCGACGTCCTGCTGGGAGTGCTCGTCCGGCGTGCCCTTCACGCTGTACATCGCCCCCTCCAGCGGCGCCCACCGCGAGGACTCCAGGGGCACCAGCCACGGCGCGCGCACCAGATGGTTCGCCGCGTCGCTGCACTCCCAGTTGGTATGGGCCATGAGCTTTCCGGCCGACCACAGGTCGCCGTATGACTGCGGCGACACCGGGTTGCGGGTGACCTTGAGGCCGATCTCCTTGCAGTCCCGCACCATCTGGTCGTCGTTGGCGCTGTAGGTCTGGTCCATGTCGGCCGAGTAGTCGATCCGGATCGTCAGCTTCTTGCCGCCCGGCAGCTCGACGTAACCGTCTCCGTCGGCGTCCTTCAGACCGAGTTCGGCCAGCAACTGCTTGGCCTTCGCCGGGTCGTGCTTCACGTAGGCGTCGCGCCACTGCTTGTACATCGACTTGCCGACGCTGCTGGAGTGGTACTCCTTCGCCTTCGGGCTCAGGGTGCCGGTGGTCAGCTCGCCGGTCTGGAACCATAGGCTCTTGCGCGCGGTCTTCCGGTCGAAGGCATGCGAGATCGCCTGCCGGAACTTCGGCTCACGGAACAGCTTGCGCAGCTGCGGGTCCGGGTAGTCGTAGTTGAGGAAGAAGCACGGCCCGGTGCCTGACCCGCTGTCCCACAGCAGTACGTCGGTGTGCGCCCGCTCACGGTTCTGCATCAGCGCGGAGACGTCCGAGACGCTGATCTGGTTGAAGTAACCCATGCAGAAGTCGACGTTGCCCTGCTGCACCCGCAGCTTTCCGACCTGCGCGTCCTGGATGACGTCGATGGCGATCTCGTCGAGGTAAGGCAGCTGATCGCCGTCCTTGGTGACCGCCCAGTAGTAAGGGTTGCGTTCGAGGACGACGCCCTTGTTGTTGTCGAAGGACTTCGTCCTGAAGCCGGTCATGGTCGGGCAGTCCGGGTTGCGCGCCCAGTCGGTCTTCGACTCCCACAGGCCACCGACGGTGTCCCAGTTCTTCGGAACCTTCTTGTTGTACTTGGGGTGGAACTGCTTGCAGTAGTGCTTCGGCAGCACCCAGATCGCGCCATTGGCGCCGATCCCGCCGTTGACGTAGGTGGCGAGCCGGTCGGCGAACAGCGGTGCCGGGGCGTCGAAGCGCATCCGCATCGTGGTGTCGTCGATCGCGCTCATCTTCACCAGGCTGCCCGTCCCGGAGCGGCAGTCGTCCGGAGGCGACTGCGCGTCATGTCCGGGAAGGACGATGTCCTCCCACCAGAAGAGCACATCCTCGGTGGTGAACGGATGGCCGTCGGACCACTTCATTCCCTTGCGGAAGTGCAGGATCCATTCGGAGGCGTCCGCATTGGACGACCACTTCTCGACCAGTCCCGGGCCGACGTCGAGGCCGTCGTTGAGCCAGCGCAGCAACGAGTGCCCGTAGAAGAACTCGCGGTTGGAATCGGCCTTCACAGCACCCTGGCTCGAGAAGACGATCATGTTGATCTTCCCGCCGTACCTTCCGCGTTCGACCCAGTTGTGGGGTACGACGTAGGGGTTCTCCGGCAGTCGCTGCTCGACGGGCGGCAGGCCCTTGTTCTTCAGCGAGGTCGCCTCGGAGAACTTCTTCGGCGTCGCCAGCGGCTTGCTCGCCGAGCCCTTCTTGGCGCTACCGGCCGCACCGCCCGAGGATCCGGTGGATCCGGTGCTGCTGCCGCCGCCGCTCGTGCACGCGGCGAGCGTGGCCGAGCCCGCGAGGGTGGCCGAGCCATAGAGAAAGCCCCGCCGGGATACCTGCCTGGAACCGTCCAGCATCGTCGAGCCCTTTCTCCGTATGGCGGTGTGTCCGACCCGCGGGGACTGCTCCCGGCCGGTGCGGACCGTATGAGTACCACGCTGCAGAATCCACTGGCAACCGGTTGCACAAAGTTGCCTGACGCTGGCAACGCTCGGTTGCTGTGCTCCCCGTTCGGCTTGAACGTCACGTTCAAGCGCTCTAGCCGCATCAACGTCACGTTGACGCGGAATGGGGGCGGCGCGGAACCGCGGTAGCGGGGGTCGGGTTACCAGCGGGCCGCAGCTGGCGCGAAGTCCGGGTCGAACCGACGCCGGTAGGCGGTGTCGTCCCGGGTCCGTACGCCGCACCCGAGGTACTGCTCGTGCAGCCGAGCTAACGCGTCGCGGTCGAGGTCGACACCGAGCCCGGGACCGGTCGGCACTGCGACCGAGCCGGCGGCGAACCCCAGCGCTCCAGGCACGATCACGTCCTCGGCCGGGTCCTTCCAGGGCCAATGGGTGTCGCAGGCGTAGGTGAGGTTGGGGGTTGCGGCGCCGACATGGGTCATGGCGGCGAGGCTGATGCCGAGGTGCGAGTTGGAGTGCATGGACAGCCCCAGTCCGAAGGTGTCGCACAGCCCGGCCAGCAGGCGCGAGCGGGTGAGCCCGCCCCAGAAGTGGTGATCGGAGAGCACGATCTGCACCGGCGACTCGGCGACCGCCTCGGGGAACTGGTCGAAGGACACCACGCACATGTTCGTTGCGAGCGGCATCGGCACCGAGCGGGCGACCTCCGCCATTCCGGGGATGCCGGGCGTGGGGTCCTCGAGATACTCGAGCGCACCCTCCAGCGCCCGGCCCACCTTGATCGAGGTCGGGACCGTCCAGGCTGCGTTCGGATCCAGCCGCAGCGGCAGGTCGGGGAAGGCTTCGTGCAGCGCGAGGATGGCCTGCACCTCCTCGTCGGGAGCGAACACGCCGCCCTTGAGCTTGATGGCCGAGAACCCGAAGTCGGCCACCATGCGACGCGCCTGCTCGACGATGCCGGCCGGATCGACCGCCGCTCCGAACCGGTCCGGATCGTCACCGGGATGCGCGGCCCACTTGTAGAAGAGGTACGCGCTGTAGGGGACGGCGCGACGAACCGCGCCGCCGAGCAGGTCGCTCACCGATCGGCCGACCGCCTTGCCCTGCGCATCCAGGCACGCGACCTCGAGGGCGGAGAAGACCCGGTCGACGGTGCCGGTCGCCGTGACCTGCCCGGTGGTCCCGTGCCGGTCGGCGCGGGCCGACCCACCGAGCGCGGTGCCGATCCGCTGCCTCAGCTGATTGAGCGCGAAGACGTCGAGACCGATCACCTCGGGGACGACCGCCTCGAGCAGGGCGAGGTGTTCGGCGTCTCCGTAGGTCTCGCCGAGTCCGCTGATGCCGGCGTCGGTGCGCACCTCGACGACGGCACGCAGCGCGAACGGCTCGTGTACGCCGACTGCGTTCAGCAGCGGCGGATCGTGGAAGGCGACCGGCGTGACCACGATCTCCGTGACGGCGAGCGCGCTCATCGGCGGGCGAGCGACTCGGTGAGCGCCGTTCCAGCGTCGATGATCCGCCGCAGCTCGTCGAGATGTTCTGCCGACGGATCGACCAGCGGTGGTCGTACGCCGCCCACGGGCTGGCCCTGCAACCGCGTCGCCGCCTTGACCAACGACACGGCGTAGCCGGGGACCTGTCGACGCAGCGCCACGAGCGGAACGAAGAAATCGTCGAGCAATCCTCGTACCGCCTCGGTGTCATCCGTCGCCAGCGCGCGGGCGAAGGCGTGCGAGATCTGCGGGGCGAAGCAGAAGACGGCGGACGAGTACAGCCGGACCCCGAGCCCCGCGTAGGCCGGTGCGGTGAGCTCCGCGGTCGGCAGGCCGTTGAAGAACTGGAAGGTGCGCCCGGACGGGCCGAGCCGGGCGCGGATCGCCGCCATGATGCGGGTGAGCAGGTCGAGGTCGCCCAACCCGTCCTTGAGGCCGATCACGGTGGGGAGGTCGGCGAGCGCAGCCGCCGAGACGGGGTCGAAGACCGCATTCGCCCGGTGGTAGACGATGACCGGGAGGTCGGTGGCTTCGGTGACGGCCGCGCAGTAGGCGACCAGACCGGCACCCGGCGCCTCGACGAGGTACGGCGGAAGAAGCAGGACGCCGTCCGCGCCGACGTCCGACGCCGCCCGGACCTGCTCGACGGCCACCGGAAGCGGCCCGCCGGCGCCGGCGAACACCGGCACCCGACCGGCAGTGGCATCGACCGCAGTGGCGACGACCGTCCGGTGCTCGTCCGGCGCGAGCGCATGGAATTCGCCGGTGCCGCCGGCGGCGAAGACCGCTCCCGGACCCGCGGCGACGCCGCGCTCGACGTGCGCGGCGAGGGAGCCGACGTCCACCGCCAGCTTGTCGTCGAATGGCGTCACCGGGAAGAACAGCACACCGTCGAGCGAAATCAACTGCCGCTCCCTGCGTCCGTGAGTCGTTGCCGCACACTCTTGGGAAGCCCGGCGACGACCCGCTCGTAGGAGTGCGTGATCATCTCCTCGATCTCCTCGAAGGGGAGGCTTCCGTCGAGCGTCACGGTGTTCCAGTGCTTCTTGTTCAGGTGATAGCCGCTGCTGACCGCGGCGTACTGCTCGCGCAGGTGAATCGCGAGGCCGGGCTCGCACTTCAGCGCGACGGTCGGCGGCGTGCCCTCCGGTGAGAGGATCACGAAGACCTTCCCGGCGACCTTGTAGACGTCGGTCCCCGGTCCGAACGGCTGCTCCTCGGTGACTTCGGCGAACCGCAACGCGAAGGTAGCCACGTCCTCGGCAGCAGCCATGTCCATCCCTTCAGTACGTCGATCCAGGGCAGACTACCGAGGTGCGACGGTCCGCCAGAGACGGCGGTGCCTAGGGCAGATGGTCGTCGAGTGCGCCCTGAAACGCGCGCACCTCGACCGGAAGGGTGATCGCCCGCGCCAGCTTGCGGCCCCACTCCAGCGCCGATTCGAGGTCCGGCGCCGTGATGATCGACAGTCCGCCGACATGCTCCTTGCCCTCGGCGTAAGGGCCGTCGGTGGTGAGCGGCTGGCCGTCCTGAAGCTTGACCACGGTCGCCGCGCCCGGTCGGATGAGCTCGAGGCCGCCGGCGAAGACCCAGGCTCCGGCGGCGCGGAGCTCCTGGTTGAGGGCCTCGAGATCGCGCACGATCGGTTCCAGGGACTCGGGGGACGGCGGCCCTCCGTCGGGCTGTTGGATGCTGAGCAGGTAGTGCTTCATCGTTCGCGGGCCTCCGGTTTCCAGGTGCGCGGTTCGGCGGGGCGGACCGGTGGGTCGACCAGCGTCTTGCGCCACCATCCGACGTCATGCCAGCGGCCGTGCTTGTAGCCGACGTCCGGGAAGATGCCGATGGACCGGAAACCCACGGCCTCGTGCAGGGCGACGCTGCTCGGATTCGGGAGGGCGATCCCGGCGAACAGCGACACGTAGCCCAGCCCGCGGACCTCCTCGATCAAGCGCTCATAGAGCAGCCGGCCGACGCCCTGCGAGCGGTGCGCCGCGTCGACGTACACCGAGCACTCCGCCGACCACCGGTACGCCGGCCGCTGGCGATGGAGGGCGGCATAGGCGTAGCCGGCGACCTGATCGCCCCGGTCGGCGACCAGCCACGGCAGTCGGGGCTCGGTCGCCATCCGTCGCCGCATCTCGTCGGCGTCGGGCGGCGATTCCTCGAACGAGATCGCGGTGTCCGCGACGACGGCGGCGTAGATCCGCCGGAGTCCGTCGGCGTCCTCGGCGGTCGCCGGTCGGATGGTGGGCACCGTCATGCACACATCATGGCGCGGTGTGGCGGACACTCAGGCGGCGCGGCCCATGAATCCGAGAAAGCGGTGCAGCACCGGCGCGGCATCCGGGACGTCGATGATCAGGCCGAAGGGCTGGCCCTCGCCGCGGTACTGCTCGGGCAGCGTGCCCTGCGCCCGGTCGAGCCCGATGGCGAGTTCCGTGTCGCTGAACGGCACCGGCTGGCCGGTGGCCATCGCGAGGTCACATCCGTGCGCGAGGTATTCCATCAACGTCATCGACAGGACCATCTGCGCCGGCAGGTCGCCACCGGTCATCGGCACGGTGCGGTCGACGCCACCACTACGCCAGCCGCTGATGAGGCTGGTCGCCGACCTCTGGAAGTCGGTGGCCGGATCATCGCTCTCGACCGGTGCCGCCTCGATGTCGAACGACCGCCCGTTGGCGCTGGCGTCGAAGAGCTTCACCCACCGCACGAGGTGGTTCACCAGATCGTGGACGGCGTACTCGGGGCATGGAGTCGGCGCGCTCAGCTGGTCCGGCCCGACGGCGGCGATCAACGCTCCGTCCTTGGCCAGCACGCTCTCGAGTACGTCGACGTCGCTCACGTAGCCCTCCTCGGGTCCGGAGCCGACTCTAGGTGGCGGTCGAAATCGCAGGGTAGCTCTGGGTCTCGAGACCGCGCGAGGACCCGGATGGCATCGTGGACGGGTGAACGCTCCCACCGCACTGGTCACCGGTGCCACCAGCGGCATCGGCACACACATCGCCCGCCAACTTGCCGAGCAGGGCTGGACGGTGCTTGTCGGCGCACGCGACGCCGATCGCGGCACGGAGGTTGCCGCCCAGGTGGGCGGCCGCCCGTTGTCGCTCGACGTCACCGACGCGGACACGATCGCTGCTGCGGTCGCTGCCGTCTCTGAGCTCGACGTTCTGGTCAACAACGCGGGCATCTCCTTGGACACCGGAGCACCGGTCACCGAGACCGGCGTCGAGGTGTTCCGCCGCACGTACGAGACGAACGTGTTCGGCGTCGCCGCCGTAACCAACGCCTTCGTGCCGGCGCTGCGGCGCTCGGCTCATCCGCGGATCGTCAACGTCTCCAGCGGCACGGGGTCGCTGACCTGGAGCACGGCGCCGAATCCACAGTTTGACTACCAGGCGGTTGCCACCGGATCCGGCGCCGCGTACCGGTCCTCAAAATCGGCGCTCAACGCCTTGACCGTCTTCTACGCGCAGGCGCTCGACGGCGACGGCATCAAGGTCAACGCACTCGCGCCCGGTCTACGGGCCACCAACCTGAACGCACGCGCCGGAGCCGCCGGCGGCGACCCAGCCGAAGCAGCAGCGGGCGCAGTACGGCTCGCACTGCTACCAGACGATGGACCCACCGGCCAGCTCTTCTCCTGGGACGGCACAGTCGCTCCGTGGTAGTACCCGGCGTCTCCGCTCCTTGTGAGCGCATAGACGGTCCCGACCGGAAGTGGATCACAAGGTGGCGGACGAAATCGCAGGGTAGCCCGGCCTCCGCGCGTCTACCGTGGATGGCGTGACGACAGAGCCGTGGCCGGCGCTCCGGGTGCAGGACTGGACCGACACCCGCGACACGCTGCACATGTGGACGCAGATCGTCGGCAAGATCCGCCTCGCCAATGCGCCGATGGTCAACCACTGGTGGCAGACGACTCTGTACGTGACTCCTCGCGGTCTGACCACCTCGACGATCCCCTACGGCCGACGCGTCTTCGACATCGAGTTCGACTTCTTCGATCACCAGCTGCGCATCCGGTCCGGAGAAGGCGCCAGTCGCGCCGTGGCGCTGGAACCGAAGTCTGTGGCGGACTTCTACGCCGAGACCATGGCGGCGCTGCGCGACCTCGACCTGGCCGTAAACATCCGGCCGATCCCGTCGGAGGTCGAGCTGGCGATCCCGTTCCCCGAAGACACCGTGCACGCCTCCTACGACGGCGACGCCGTGCAGCTGTTCTGGGGGCAGCTCGTGCAGGCCAACCGGATCTTCACCGAGTTCCGCTCCTACTTCATCGGCAAGGTGAGCCCGGTCCATCTGTTCTGGGGCGGCCTTGACCTCGCCTGCACCAGGTTTTCGGGGCGGCCCGCCCCCGTCCATCCGGGCGGTGCGCCCAACTGCGGCGACTGGGTGATGGTGGAGGGCTACTCGCACGAGCTGTCCAGCTGCGGATTCTGGGCGGGCGGCGGCGAAGAGGGTGGGTTCTACGCCTACGCCTACCCCGAGCCCGACGGCTTCCCCGACTACGCCGTCACACCGGACGCCGCGTCCTACAACAAGGACGCCGGGCTCTTCCTGCTGCCCTACGAGACGGTCCGCACGGCCGACGACCCGGACGGCACCCTCCTCGGCTTCCTGCACAGCACCTACGCCGCCGCGGCCGATCTCGGACGCTGGGATCGCGCCGCCCTCGAGGACGACCCCGCTCTCATGGCCCGGCCCCACTAAGTCGTCGCGATGCGTTGCCGCGGCCTGCGGGCCCTGGCAGCATGCTGTCGTGCCCACTCACGTCGCTCTGCTTCGCGGTATCAATGTCGGTGGACGCAACAAAGTGGCCATGGCCGACCTCCGTGACGTCGTGACCTCCGTCGGACATACGGAGGTAGCGACCTACATCCAGAGCGGCAACGTCGTCTTCACCAGCAAGAAGACCGACTCGGACGCGCTCGGCGCGGCGCTCGAACGAGCGGTCAAGAAGCGCTTCGGCGTACCGATCAGTGTCGTCGTGCTATCCCACGCGGAATTCGCCAAGGTCGTCGCCGACAACCCGTATCCGGACGAGACCAACCCGAAGGCACTGCACGCCGTCTTCCGAGCAGAGGCGGCCGGGCCGGACACCCGCGCCGCCGTCGCGACCGCCGAGCAACGCGCTAAGGCGAAGGGTGACCCGGGCGAGGCCGTCATCGTCGGGCGGACGCTGTTCATGCATACGCCCGACGGACTGGGTCGTAGTGAGCTGGCCGCCCAGCTCTCCCGGACGAAGGTCGGCGGAACCGCGCGCAACTGGGCGACGGTGACGAAGCTGCTGGCCATGCTCGACGCCTGACGACGGGAGATGTCATGGATCCGGTCCCCCGACCCGATGTCACCCCTGCAGCGCAGGAGCGCACGATCGGGGCGCTGCAGGCCGCGGTCGGCCGAGGCCTGATCACGCTCGACGAGTTCAGCGTCCGCACCGATCGGGTGCTGGCCGCGGCGAGCACCGTCGAACTCGCCGCGGTCGTCGCCGATCTGCCCGACGTCGTCACCCACACAGCGCTCGCCGAGGAACCGCTGCGGATCTCCACCGTGGGCAGCAAGATACGGCGCCGTGGCCGCTGGACCGTGCCCTCACGCATCGTGATCGAGGCCCGACACACCACGGTGACACTGGACTTCCGGGACGCACGCTTCGCCCACCCGATCGTCACCATCGATCTCACCACCGCCCATTCGACGGTGCTCCTGATCGTTCCTCATAACGTCGGCATCGACGTCGAGTCGGTGCGCCCCAATCGCACGAAGCTCCCCGAATCGACCGGGCCGTCCGACAGCGGACCGATCCTCTCCCTGCGCGGTGAGACGGCGTTCGGGCGGGTGAAGGTGCGCCGGGCCCGCGACTAGCTCGTCTGACTATCGTGCTGTTCCGCCGCGCCGGGGATGGCTGCACCTGAGGGCATGCCCTCGGCCCGGTAGGCGTCGAAGAACGACGCCCAGTCCTCGGCGGTGTCGCTGTGCGGTCCCCCGGCCCGAGCGCCCGTGATCAGCTTGTCGAGCTCCGCGAGGCAGACACTCCAGCCGGCGGCGTTGCGGGACGCCTCGTCGGATGCCTCGAGCACATTGACCAGCGTGAGCGTGCAGCCGTCCGCGCCGGTCGGTTCGAGCTCGAAGTGAAGTTCGCTGCCGCCCCAGGTGTAGGCCAACCGCCGCGGTGGGTCGTAGGCCAGGATCGTGCCGGACGTCGGCGGGTTGCCCGAATCGTCGGAGAACTCGATGCTCCCTCCGACGCGTGGCTGCATGCTCACGCGGAACGGGAACCAGTGCTTGAGGTCATCCGGCTCCGTGACGGCGGCCCACAACCGCTGAAGCGGGTACGGATAGCTGCGCCGGAAGCGCACCGCCGGGCGGCCGTCGTACTCGAGATAGGTTCCGCGGTCCATCAGATCTTCCTCTCGTGTGAGCTGCCGTTCGGAATGTCGTCGTCGAGATGCCGACCGAGGGCATCGAGGCTGTCGTTCCACAGACGTCGGTACGGCGCCAGCCAGGCGTCGAGTCCGGCGATCGGCGCCGGGTCGATGGTGTAGATCCGCTGCTGCGCCTGCTTGCGCACCTGCACGAGGCCGGCGTCGCGAAGCACCCGCAGGTGCTTCGACGTCATCGGCTGGCTGAATCCGAGCCGGTCGACGAGTTCACCCACCGCACACGGCCGCGCGCGCAGTTCGTCGAGTACCGCCCGCCGGTGCGGATCAACCAGCGCCGACCAGATCGTCTCCGTCATGGCCACGAATATGCCAGTCAGCGTATGTACGTGTCAAGGCATGTACGCCATGGGTCATAGGATGCTGGAGCACCGTGGCAGCACCGGACCCGCGGGCGACGCGGGAGCCGGCTGCCCTGGGGAGGCTGCGATGTCGCGACGGATGGGTCGTCGGTCGACGTGGGTGCTCGCTGCGGTCGCGGTGGGACTGGTCGCCGCCGCGTTGGTGCTGCCGGTAGCCACCGCCGGGTCCACCCGGCACAGCAGCCCGGCCGCGGTCGACCGTCCGTGGCTCGACCGAAAGACGCCGATCGAGACTCGGGTCCAGCAGCTTCTCTCCCGGTTGACCCTGGCGGAGAAGGTGCGGCTGATGTACGGCGTGGCCCGGCCGCGCGGCGTGCACTCGGTGGGCTTTGTCCCCGGCATACCCCGCCTCGGAGTCCCGCCGCTGCTGCTGTCCGACGGCCCGGTCGGGGTGAAGGACAGCTGCTTCGGCGAGCAGTTCCCGGACAACTGCAAGCTCGGCACGTCGACCGCCCTTCCCGCGACCGTGTCGCTCGCCGCCAGCTTCGATCCCACCTTGGCGCACGACTACGGCCGGATCGTCGGCGCCGAATCCCGCGCCCGCGGAGTCGACGTCCTCTACGGACCGGCGATGAACATCGTCCGCATTCCGCAGGGCGGGCGGAACTTCGAGTACTTCAGCGAAGACCCGTATCTGACCGGAAGTCTCGCCACCGCATGGGTACGCGGACTGCAGACCGAAGCTGTCGCCGCACAGGTCAAGCACTTTGCGCTGAACAACCAGGAGAACGACCGGCATGCGGCGTCATCCGATGCCGACGAGCGCACCATGCGCGAGATCTACCTCCCCGCCTTCCAGGAAGCGGTGACCCAGGGCGGCGCGGACTCGCTGATGTGCGCGAACAACCCGGTCAACGGCGTCTACAACTGCCAGAACACCCTGCTCCTGCGGCAGATCCTGGCAGGTGAGTGGGGTTGGGGTGGCGTCGTCGGCTCGGACTACGCGGCCACCAACAGTGCGCTCGGCTCGGTCAACGGTGGCCTGGACGAGGAGTTCACCGGCCTGGACTGGGGCAAGTGGTACAGCGCGCTGCCCGACCTGGTCCGCCAGGGACAGGTGAGCGGGGCCGTCATCGACACGCACGTACGTCGCATCCTGCGGATGATGTTCAAGCTCGGCATGTTCGATCCCGGGCGTTCGACCGGAAAGGTGGACGTCGCAGCCGACGGCGCATTCTCCCGCTCAGTGGCCGAACGAGGCTCGGTACTGCTGAAGAACGACGCCGGCATCCTGCCCCTCGACGCGTCGTCGGTGAAGTCGGTCGCGGTCGTCGGGCAATACGCCGACACCGCGATGACCGGCGGCAAGGGCAGTTCCAAGGTCGACCCCTACTACGCCGTGAGTCCGGTGCAGGGGATCACGAAACGTCTCGGCGCTTCGGCCAAGGTGACGACCGCCGACGGTGCGGACCCCGCCAAAGCTGCCGCACTGGCGAAGCAGGCGCAGGTCGCCGTCGTCGTGGTCAACGACGTCGAGCAGGAAGGTACCGACCGGCCGACCATCGATCTCCCAGGTAACCAGAACCATTTGGTCGCCGCGGTCCGGGCGGCGAACCCGCGCACTGTCGTCGTGCTCAACACCGGAAGCGCCGTCACGATGCCGTGGCTCTCCCAGGTCCACGCGCTCCTCGAGATGTGGTATCCGGGCGAGGAGGACGGCAACGCGCTGGCGGCGCTGCTCTTCGGCGACGTCGATCCCGCCGGCAGGCTTCCCGTGACATTTCCGACTGCGCTCAGCCAGGACTGCTGTCACACCCCGCCGCGCTATCCCGCGCAGAACGGCAGCTACGCCTACACCGAGGGCCTGCAGGTCGGCTACCGGTGGTACGACGCGCAGCATCTGACGCCGCTCTTCCCGTTCGGCTTCGGTTTGTCCTACACGACCTTCCGGGTGAGCGACATCAGCGTCTCCCCGACGCTTCCGAACCTGGGAAACACAGTCCGAACGAGTGTGCAGGTCACCAACACGGGCACCCGGCCCGGCACCGCCACGCCGCAGGTCTATCTCGGCTTCCCGGCCAAGTCCGGCGAGCCACCGCGGCGGCTGGTGGCGACCGCGCGGGTGCCATTGTCGCCGGGCGAGTCGAAACGCGTCACCTTGACGGTGCCGCGCCAGGCGTATTCCTTGTGGAACAGCGGCGCGCACAACTGGGACGTCGCCTCCGGCGACTACACCGTGTGGGCCGGCACGTCCTCCCGTGACCTACCCGTGCACGCGGCGTTCCAGGTGCGGAATGCCGACGGTGCGCAAGGCATCGGCGTTAAGACGGCGGGCAGCATTGTCAGTGGGCGGGCGAGCACGCTCGCGGTGACGATGACCAACAGCGGCGGCCAGCCACTGCTCGACCCGCAGTTCGCGCTCCGCGTTCCGGTCGGTTGGACCGCCACGACGACGGGTCGCGTCCCGACGTCGGTCCCGCCGCACACAACGGCGCAATTGTCCTACCGGATCGGCGCTCCCGCCGGTGCCGGTCCCGGGACCTACGTCCTCACGGCGCATGCGTCGTGGCGGGGTCTGACGCCGGGTGCGGCGGCCAGGTCGGTCAGTGTGACGGCGACGGCGCCCGCGAAATCGGCAACCGGTCGTCACTGACCAGCCCGGCGACCCCCGTCCCATTCCTGTCTGGTCAGGGCATATTCCACGTCGCCGTGCTCGTCGCCCGGAATGGCATACGGCCAGTCCTGATGGAAGGTGCGGACGTAACGCAGTCCGGCCTTCTCCATGACCCGACGCGATGCAGTGTGTACGGCGAGGGTCTCCGCATGCACCCGGCGTACCCCCAGCTCCGAGAAACCCTTGTCGATCAGCGCGCGTGATCCCTCGGCCGCGTAGCCCTTCCCCCAGGCAAACCGACGCAGCCGGTAACCGAGCTCGACCTCGTCCGCGGCGTCGCCGGGCGCCGGGCGGAAGTGGAACCAGCCCAGGAACTCCGACGTGGCCTTCTCGATCACGGCCCAGAACCCGTAACCGTCAAATCGACGGTAGTAGTCGAGATACGTCGGAAGCAGGTCGTCGGTGACCTCCTCCAGCGGCGTGGTTCGGCCGCCGGTGACGTAGTGCATCACGTCGGGATCGCTGTCGAGGTCAACGAGATTGTGGCCGTCGTCTGCGGTGAAACGCCGCAACAGAAGACGATCGGTCTCGAGGAACACCTGCATCGTGACTCCTGGAGTGTCCGAGAATCCCCCGGGCCGCCGCTATGGGGGAAACGACGAGCCGGGGGTTCCCGGAACCGCATCCGTGGGGGGCCCGGTGCGGTCCGAGACGAAACGATACAAGCGTTGACTCATGCTCGCCTCCCGAGTTCGGGACGCGTGTGCCCGTACCGCTCCCAGTACACGAACCGCGCCAGGCGGGACGACGCCCCGGTCGGCCGGGTTGCGGCACCGGTGCCCGCGGGTCGGTGTCCGACCTGCAGGATCAGCGCGGGCAGCGCCTGCGGCGGGAGCTCGAGGACCGCCTCGATCCCCGATCTGCTGAACGACGTCGCCGGGCAACTGCCGAGGCCGAGCGCATGCGCCTGCATCATCATGTTCATCGCCGCCGTACCGACGTCGATCCACGGGGTCTTGTAGCGTTCCATGTCCAGCTCGAGGCGTTCGGCGACGTCGAGGTCGGCGCACACGACGATCATGACACCGGGCGGCGAGAAGATTCCCGGGGACACGTCGACCATGAGTCGAACCGTGCGCGGGTCGCGAACCACCAGGAACCGGTGGATGCGGTTGTTTCCCCCGCTGGTCGCCCACAAACCCGCCTCGAGGACCATCATCAGGTCGTCGTCACTCACCGGCTCGGGGGTGAGATCTCGCACCACCCGACGGGAGCGGATCAGACCCAGCAGGTCGTGCGGGTCGACGTAGTCGCCACGAGCCGGTGCGGTCGTCACGGCGTCGCAGTCGTGTCGTCGGCCGGGACGGTATCCATGAGGTGCTGCGCCACCCGTTTGGTGACCTGGGGCAGATATTCGTAGTATGCCGCGCGATCGCTCATCATCAGCGTCTTGTTCTGCTCGATGTCGGACCGCAGGTCGGCGAGCCATTCGTCGTCCAGGCCGGAGCCGACGGCGACACCGGCAAGCTTGCCGGCCGCGTCGAGCAGCCGGAAAGTGCCGTAGTAGCTCGGCTCGACGGCGCAGAGGTCGGCGCTCGCGACCAGGTGCGCGAGCAACTCGTAGACCTGCCGGCGCGAAATCGTGACGGTCGGCTCGGGCGGTGTCGCGTTCACGCGTCCTCCGGGTCCTGGTAACGGCCGCGCCGCAGCAACTGGCCCCGCCCGGGTGTCGCGGTGATCGTGCCGTCCCGGGCGACCACCTCACCCCGCGAGACCGTCAGGACCGGCCACCCGTGCGCCTCATAGCCCTCGTAGGGGTCGAAGTCCGAGCGCGAGTGCATGACGGGTTCGGTGACCCGGAACGATCGGTCCGGGTCGATGAGCACGAGGTCGGCGTCCGAGCCGACCGCGAGCGTGCCCTTCCGCGGCCACAAGCCGAACAGCTTCGCTGGGTTGGTCGACGTCACCGACACGAAGGTGGCCATCGATATCCGCTTCGTCGCAACGCCCTCGGCATAGAGCATTCCCAGGCTCGTCTGCACGTTGGAGACCCCGCCGGGGATCTCGGCGAAGGACAACGCGGGATCCATCTTCTGTCCGGCCAGCCAGGTCGTGTGGTCGGTGGCGTAAGTCTGGATCTCGCCGTCCCGCAGCCCTTCCCACAAGGCTTTCTGGTCGTCGACCGTACGCAGCGGCGGCCAGCACACGTACTTGTTGCCCTCCCTCGCCGGAAGGGTGTAGCGGTCGGCGGACAGGTAGAGGTACGCCGGCCGCGTCTCGACGTAGACCCGCGATCCGTCGCGCCTCGCCTGCCGCACCGCGTCGAGGGCGCTCCGGCACGAGAGGTGGACGAAGTAGACGGTCGCACCGAGTGCGGCGGCGTAGGCGGCCACGCGCGCGGTGGCGATCGCCTCCGCCTGCGCCGGTCGGGCCTCGACGAGATGGGCGACGTCACGGTGCCCGGCCCGCAGCAACTCGTCGGTGAGGTGGTCGATGAGCGACGCGTCCTCCGCGTGGACGTTCACCATCACGTCGACGTCGGCGGCGGCGCGCAGCACCCGGAGCACGTCCGGGTCGCCGAGTGCCATCCCGGCGTTGGCGGTGAAGACCTTGATGCTGCTGAAGCCGTTTTGCACCAGCGCCGGCAGTTCGTCGAGCACCCCGGGCGGGGAGAGGTCCGTGATCGCGATGTGGAAGCCGTAGTCGATCACCGATCGACCGGCCGCCTTGCCCACTTCGCGATCGAGTGCGGCCGACAGTCCCCGACCGGGCTCCTGGAAGGCGAAGTTGACGAAAGTGGTGATCCCGCCGGCGGCTGCCGCCCGCGATCCGGATGTGTAGTCGTCCGCGGTCGACGACTCCCCGATCCCGGTGTCGAAATGGGTGTGTACGTCGATCCCACCCGGAGCGACGACGAGGCCGGATGCGTCGATGATGTCGGCGTCTGGGTCGGAGAGCTCCTCGGCGATGGCAGTGATGCGCCCGCCCATGATGCCGATGTCGGCGTCGTAGACCTTGTCGGCGGTGGCGAGGGTGCCGCCTCGGATGATGCGGTCGTAGGTCACCGGAAGGACCGTACACAAGACGGCACGTAGGCGACATCGAGGCCGAACGCCTGCGGCCCGAAGACCTGAAGCGCCTCGGGCGTCCGCATGATCTCCGGCGGCGTGATCGAGACGACCTTGACGCGGTGGCCGTAGCGCAGGCTCTCCGTCGTGATCGGCTCGGCCGTCTCGGCGGCGAGAATGCAGATGAGGTCGGGCACGACAGCCAGCACCTGCCCGTCGACCTCGGCGATCAGGTTCTCGTTCTGGAAGGCGATTCTCATCTGCTCGTCAGAGCCGTGGGACCGGATCAGCGCGTGGCCCTTGACGAATCCTCCGGTCGTCTGCCGGAACACGTCCTCCACCTTGCCCTCGAAGATCAGCCGCGGGCCGAGGTAGGAGATCGAGCCCAGTGCTTCGGCGAGGTGCTCCAACGGATCGTCGTGGCGCTCCCGCGCGCGGCGTACCGCTGCACCAAGGCTGATCCCGAGACCGAGCGTTCCCGGGATGGACACCCGCTTGGCGGTCGCACCCGTCATCGAATACTCGGCGATCATCGCGGCGCCTCCCATGCGGACGCAGATGCCGCGAGCCAACCACTCCATCGCCCAGTTGTCCCGGGCCGAGACGGTGACGACGTCGCCATGCTCGTTGGCGATGGTCATCGGACTGCCTGACACGCCGTAGACGTGGAACGTCTCCATCTGCAGTTCGGGAAAGGCCCGACCCATGCCGTCGGCGTCGATGACCGGGATGCCGGCCTCGGCGGCGACGACGAGCGGCAGCGTCGAGTTCAGACCGCCGCACTCCATCGGGATCGTCGCGACCGCCTGCTGCCCCAGCTGCTCCTCTAGTGCGCGCAGCGCCGTGACACCCTCCGTGCCGGACGGCAGCTTTTCCACCATGACGGTCGGCGCGCCCATCATGGCCGTGGAGATGACCAGCCCGTCGTCGGGCACCTCGTCGAGATCCCACACCGTCACGGTGCGCCCGCGGTCGAGCGCCCGCTCCACCAGCAGCCGGCCGATGTAAGGATCTCCACCGCCGCCGGAGCCCAACAGCGCCGCACCGTAGGCAAGGTCCACCAGGTCCTGACGGGCGATCGTCCTGCTCACGGTGTACCGGTCCCGGTGCTCAATCGGTCCTCGAGGGCGATGTAGTCGAACGGGTAGCCGAAGTAGCGCGGCCCGACCAACTCGAGGCCGGCCTCGGTGCGCCAGCGCGGGTCGCAGGGTGCGACGAGCACCGATACCCGGAAGCCGTAACGGATCTCCTCGGTGGTGACCGGCTCCGCCGTGTCGCTGTCCAGCACGATGATGAGGTCGGGCACGGAGGCGACGACCGATCCGTCACGTGTCGCGACCAGGTGCTCGTTCTGGAAGTTGAGCACCAGGTCGGAGCCGGCGTCGTCGCCGGTCCCGGACAGCACCGCGCGTCCCCGGGCGAATCCGGTCTCGGTACGCCGCTCGATGTCGACCACCCGTCCGGTGAACACCGGCCGGCCGTCGAGCCGGTCGGCGACCGCGCGCACCGGATCGCGGTGCTGCGCCCGCGCCCGGACGATGAGCCGGCCGATGTCCTGGCACAGGCTCAAGGTGCCCAGCACCATCGTGTCGCGCAGTTGCTGTCCGCTCATGACGTAGGACGCGAAAGCCGACGAGCAGCCCATCTCGATCGTCGCCGTCCGGGCGAGCCGCTCCGTCCACCGGTTGCCGACGGTGCGCAGCAGAATGCTGTTTCCCTTCTCGTCGGCCACGACCAGTGGCGTCGCCGACACGCCGAGCAGGCCCGGCATCACCATCTGCAGCTCGGGAAAGGCGCGGCCCATGCCGTCGGCATCGACGAGCGGAAGCCCGAGCGTCGCGGCCACGACGAACGGAATGGTGGAGTTGACTCCCCCGGCCTCACCGCACACCACATGTGTCACGGGCCGGCCGAGGAACTCCTCGAGCATCGAGAACGCCTGCGCGGCCTCGTCGCCCCGGGGCAACTTCTCCACCATGACCGTCGGCGCGCCCATCATCGCCGCCTGCACCACGACCGCATCGTCGGGAACCTCGGCGGCGTCGACGAGGGTCACCGGACCATGCTCGCGGATCGCCTGCTGGGCCATCAGCTTGCCGATGTAGGGGTTGCCTCCGCCGCCCGTCCCGAGGACGGCCGCGCCCCGGGCGAGGTCGTCGAGGTCCTCCTCATGTACCAGCCGCGACATCCTCACCACCCAGGGGCAGGTCGCCGACGGCCTTCACCCGGATCCGCACCGCGTTGCTCGGAAGGTAGGCCAGCGGAACCTCTTCGACGTCGACGATCTGCACCGTCGACGCCTGCGCACCGGCGGCGGTCGCCTTGGCGACGGCCTCCTGGCGGGCCGAGTCGAGCGCCTGCTCGCGGGGCAGCTCGGCGAGCGAGAAGACCTTGTCGACCTCCGCGCCCACCTGGGCGATCGCCGCGCCGATTGCGTTGGCCACCGCGAAGTGGTCGGGCTTGAGGATCTCCGAGGCACCCTCGAGGTGATCTTCGAGCAGAATGCTTCCGCCACCGACGACGACGACCGGCAGCGGATCGGCGCTGGTCTTCACGCGGTCGACCAGCTCCGCGAGACGCTCCTGCATGTGCCGCACACCGGCCCGGACGAGGTCTGCGTCGAGGTCGGCGACCCGGGCCGGATCCCCGACGACGCACATGCCGGCGGCGACGACAAGATCGGTCGCGGTCACGGTGTCGCCGCCGAAGACCAGCGCCCGGTCCCGGATCGCGTAGCCGACGCTGCGTGGACCGACCGTCACCGCCTCCTCCGCGCGGGCGACCAGGCTGCCACCACCCAGTCCGACGGAGAGCACGTCGGGCATCCGGAAATTGGTCCGTACACCGCCGATGTCGACGGCGACCGCCGCCTCCCTCGGGAAGCCGTGCACGAGGGCGCCGACGTCGCTCGTCGTACCGCCGACGTCGACGACCACACAGTCGCTCCGCCCCGAGAGGAACGCCGCCCCGCGCATGGAGTTCGTCGGGCCGGACGCGAAGGTGGCCACCGGGTACTGCCGGCAGTAGTCGACGCTCATCAGCGTGCCGTCGTTCTGGCTGATGTAGACCGGTGCCTCGATGCCCGCGCCCCGCACCGACTTCTCGAGCGCGGCGGTGATGTGCTCGGCGAGTTCACGGAGGCACGCGTTGAGGATGGTCGCGTTCTCCCGCTCGAGCAGTCCGACCCGCCCGATCTCGTGCGACACGCTGACCGCGAGGCCGGGGATGACCTCCCGCAGTACGTCGGCCGCGCGCAACTCCATCTCCGGGTTGACCGGCGAGAAGACGGAGGAGACCGCGACGGATTGAATGCCCTTCGCGGCGATGTCGGCCGCGGCCGCCCGCACCTCCGACTCGTCGAAGTCCGAGATGAGCCGCCCGTCGAACTCGTACCCGCCGTGACAGAGATAAACGTGCTCCCCGAGCGCCCGACGGAGTTGCGCCGGCCAGTCGGTCATCGGCGGCAGACCTGCGGTCGCGGGCAGGCCCAGCCGCACGGTGGCGGTCCGCGACAGCCGCTCCGCTTCGACGACGGCGTTGGTGAAGTGCGTCGTCCCGATCATCACCGCGGTCACGTCGGCCGGTGGGAACGGCCGGCCGGCCTGCAGGCCGTCGAGCGCGGCGACGATTCCGCCCGTCACCTCCGGCGTCGTCGGCGTCTTGAACTCGGCGAGGACGGTGCGCCCGTCCATCAGGACGGCGTCGGTGTTGGTGCCCCCGACGTCGATTCCGATCCGCATCAGGCGGCCGACCCGGCGGTCGCCGGACGGGTCACCGCCAACGCCTTGGTGAGTCCGTAGTAGATGACGGCGGCGACGACCAGGGAGTTGACGCTGGCGATGCCCCAGTCGACGTAGTAGCCGACCAGGCCGGCGACGATCCAGCTGATCCACCCGGCGATATTCCAATTGGGGCAATGCGCCGGGATCCCCGTGCGGCGGGTCGCCTCGAGCACGTCGCGGTGGGTCTTCAGGATGAAGTAGTCGACCACCATGATCGCGGCGACTGGCGGAATCGCGACGCCCAGGATGGTCAGAAAGCTGATGAAGTGGGTGAGGATCCCGAGGGCGGACAGCAGCGTCCCGATGCCTCCGACGACGAGCGTCAGCAGGCCGCGGTGGATGCGCCGGCCGAATGCGGTGTCGACGAAGTTCGCCAGCCCCAGGGATCCGCTGTAGAGGTTCCAGTCGTTGATCTTGGTGGTCGCCGCGACCAGGATCAGGACCCCGACCGCGCCCGACGTCGTCGTCACGATGCCGATGACGTTGGCGGTCTTCGCATAGTGCGCGAGCAGTACGCCGATCAGGCCGATGGTGTATTCGCCGAGGGTGATTCCGAGGATGGTGTTGACCACCACGTCCCGGCCACTGCGGTTGAACCGGCACATGTCCGGGTTGATGACGGCCCCGACGATGAACCCGCCGGCGACGAGTGTCGCGCCGGCGCCGAGACCGAGCGCCGGGCCCGGGTGCGGCGAGTTGACCAGCGCGCCGAGTGACTCGTGACGCAGCGCCTTGCCGATCGAATAGAAGCACAGCAGCACGAAGGCCGGCACGGTGATGTACGCCGTCCACGTCATCGACAGGAAGCCCCAGATGACGATCCCGGTCACCAACGCTCCGGTGAGCACCTCCCACGCCCACAGCGGCAGGGCGTGGGGCAGCAACGACACCAGGCCCTGGGCGAAGACGGCGTTCTGCACCCCGAACCAACCCATCAGGCTGATGGTGATGACCAGTCCGAGAACGCTCGACCCGTAGCGTCCGAATCCGGTCCAGCGGGTGAGCAGGGAGGTGCTCAGGCCCTCGCGCTGTCCGGCGAGGCCGGTGAACACCGCGACGACCTCGAGGATCACCGCGCCGAGAGTGAGAGCGAGGAAGGCCCGCCAGAAGGTCATCCCGAAGCCCAGCGTCGCGCCGAGCAGAAACTGCGAGAGGGCCGACATCTGGCCGTAGCGCTGCAGGAAGACGACGAACCAGTGCTTGCGTTGCGCATCCGGCACCCGGGTGACCGCGTAGTCGTCCCGCCCGATCCCGAGGTCGCCCTCGATCGGCTCGTGCGCCACGTCGACGCCGGACCTACGCACCGTATCTGCCATCGTCGAGGCCCTCCTGCCGACTCGAGCCGGCCCGTGCGAGATCACGGGCCGTCACAGAACACACGGCCGGACCCGCAGCGTCAAGATGTGCTGCCCACCAGATACCTCGAATTAACACACCGCGGGGCTCAGTGCCCGGCCGCTCCGCGCGCACACTCGGCCGCGCGCTGCTGGAGCAGATCGCGCTCGCGGGTGTTGCGAGTCAGCGCCGCGGCCCGCTCGAAGTCCGCTCGGGCCTCGTCGAGGCGACCGAGCTTGGCGAGCAGATCGCCGCGGACGCTCGGGAGGAGGTGGTAGCCGTCGAGCGTCCCGTCGGACTCCAGTACGTCGACGAGGTCGAGACCGGCCTGCGGTCCGAAGGCCATCGAGACGGCGACCGCACGGTTGAGTTGCACGACCGGCGAGGGAGCGAGCTGGGCCAGGGCGTCGTAGAGCGCCGCGAGGCGCTCCCAGTCCGTGTCGGCGGCGGTGCGTGCCCGGACGTGACAGGCCGCAATCGCCGCTTGCAGGGCGTACGGCCCGAAGGCACCACCCAGATCCTGGGCACGCTCCAGCGCCGCGAGGCCACGCCGGATGAGCATCTGGTCCCATCGCGCGCGGTCCTGATCGAGGAGCAAAACAGCTTCGCCCGACGGCCCGATCCGCGCCGCGGTGCGCGAGGCCTGGATCTCCATCAACGCGACGAGGCCGTGGACCTCCGGCTCGCGCGGCGTCAACCCGGCGAGGATCCGGCCGAAGCGCAGGGCGTCCTCACACAGTCCCGGGCGCAGCCAGTCGTCGCCGGCCGTCGCCGAATAGCCCTCGTTGAAGATGAGGTAGACGACTTCGAGCACCGACCCCAGCCGGTCGGTGCGGTCGGCGCCGGTCGGCGCCTCGAAGGGGACGTGCGCCTCGGCGAGGGTCCGCTTCGCCCGGACGATGCGCTGGGCGACCGTCGACTCCGGCACGAGGTAGGCCCGGGCGATCTCCGGCGTGGTGAGCCCGCCGAGCATGCGCAGCGTCAGCGCGACGCGCGCCTCCGTGGACAGCACCGGGTGGCAGCAGGTGAAGATCAGACTCAGCAGGTCGTCGCCGATGTCGTCGTCGAGTGCCGCATCGAGATCCGCGCTCCCCATCGCGAGCTGGATCGCGAGGTCGCGGGCGAGTTCCTGCTGCTTGTCCTCCAGCCGCCGGTTCCGGCGGATGAGGTCGATCGCACGCCTCCTCCCGGTGGCCATGAGCCAGGCCCCCGGGTTGTCCGGCACACCTGTCTTCGGCCACGTCTCCAACGCGGCGACCAGTGCGTCCTGGGCGAGATCCTCGGCCAGGCCCACGTCGCGCAGCAGTCGCGCGAGGCCGGCGATCACCCGGGCCGATTCGATCCGCCAGACGGCCTCCACCGCACGGCGGGCGGCTGCTGCGCCCGCCGTGCGGTCCTCGGATGCGTCGCCCACGTCGTCCACGCCGGAACGAACTAGGCGCTGGCCGTCTGCTGAGGCGGAGTCGAGGACAACGTGGCCGCCTCCTGGACGTCGGCCGGGAAGTCCGACATCTCAAAGACGCGGCGTACCTCGACCACCGCACCCTCGGTGCAGGGACAGCGCGACGCCCACTCCACGGCCTCTTCCTTGGACTTCGCCTGGATCAGCCAGTAGCCACCGATCAGCTCCTTCGCCTCGGCGAAGGGCCCGTCGGTCACCTTGGCCTTGCCGCCGGGGTACGTGACCCGCGCGCCCTCGGCCGACGGGTGCAGCCCGTCGAGGGCCAGGAGTACGCCGGCCTGGGTCAGCTTCTCGTTGTACGCCGTCATCGCGGCGACATCCTCGGCGCTGGGGTTCCAGTTCGCCTCGTCTTCGATGCCCGGGTAGATGAACATCATGAATCGCATCGCGGTATCTCCTCGTCCGTCCGAGTGGGCCCCCGACGCTGTCGACGGGTGTGAAGCCCAACCTCTACCAGTGCGTCGAACAGTGGAGCGCTGTTTCGACATGACGTTCAGGAGAATTTGACGGCGCCTTTCGGTCCACCCGTGGTCACCGTGCGTCGTTCTTCGCCATGTTCGCCGCCCGCTGTTCGCCATGCATCTCCCAGGGGGCCTGCGGAAGCACGTGTCCGGTCTCCAGCAGAGACTTGAGGTTGGCGAGCACGGCGGGCCAACCGGCGGATGCTGCGTCGTATTCGGCCCGGTCTGCGAGGTTTTCGTGGGTGACGGTGAGCTTGACGATCTCTTCATAGGGCTCGATGTCGAACGTGACCTGGGACGGTCCGTCGGCCGGCTGCGCGCCGGGGCCGCCGAAACTCATCACCAGTCGCTCGGGCGGAACGGCCTCGAGGACGGTGCCGACGACGTCAGCGATCCCGGAGCCGTCGGTGCGCCGGTGCTCCCACCCGGATCCGGGCTGCCAGTCGGAAACGTTGCTGTGCCCCCAGTACTCCGCTGTCAGGTCCGCGTCGGTCAGGGCATGCCAGACCTCCTTTGGCGTGCTGTGGATGTAGGTCACGTAGACGAAGGTGGGCCTGTCGGCCATGAGGTGCTCCTCTGCTTGTCTCTTCACGGCGTTGAGCGCCCGCAGTCGAGGACGCTCGAACTTGTCGATCCATCGGTCCTGGATCTGATGGAGGGGAACCGGGTTGAGGTAGTGCAGCTTTGTCCGACCCTGCCGGACCGTGCTGATGAGGTTGGCCGCCTCGAGAACGGCCAGGTGCTGCGTCGCTGACTGACGAGCCATGTCGAGGTCCTCGCACAGCTCGCCCAAGGTCTGCCCGTTGCGCTCGTGCAACCGGTCGAGCACGTGCCGACGGGTGGGGTCGGCGAGCGCCCGGAACACCTGGTCCATCTCATCGGCCACGCCGGACATTATGCAGGCGTTTACCTGCCCAATGTCAAGGGTCGGAGTACCCGCCTCAGCGCAGCGGTGTGCCGTCCGGGACGGGGTGGCCGAAGCCGGCGAGGACGACCCGGTCCTCCGCGTCGAGCCCGCCGACCACGAGCACCTCGGACTTGATCCCGGCGATCCGTTTCGGCGCGAAGTTGCAGACGCAGAGCACCTGCGTGCCGACCAGGTCGTCGACCGTGTAGTGGTCGGTGATCTGTGCGCTCGACGTCCTGGTCCCCAGCGGGCCGAGATCGATCGTCAGGACGTAGGCGGGCTTGCGTGCATTCGCGTTGGGTTGGGCTGCGGTCACGGTGCCGATGCGGAGATCGACGCGGGTGAAGTCGTCGAACTCGATGGTTTCGGTGGTCACCGTCCGATCATGCAGCGCGGACCGCGGACGACGAGGGCTGGGAGCTGTGCTCGCCGATCTCCCGTTCCCGCTCGATGTCCTCCAACGACTTGCCGCAGGTGTCGGGCATCCAGAAGTAGCCCGCGACACCACTGATCGCGAGGAACGCCGCAAGAATGGCGGCGACCGGACGGATCCCGACCGACGCGAGCGCCGGAACGAAGAAGCTCCAGATCCCGAGACACAGCCGTGCTGTCCCGAAGGTGACTCCTTGCGCGGTGCCGCGCAACATGGTCGGGAAGAGTTCCTGGCTCACGACCTTGTAGAACGCCTCGCCGGCGAGTGCACCGCCGACCCCGAAGAGGAAGATGTTGGCGACGATCACCGGGATGCTGAACGGCAGCACCAGATACGCGCCCCACGCGGCCACCTGCATGATGGCCCCGATGCCCCACAGCCGTTTGCGGGTGCCGTGGGTCCGGTCGTTGAGCGGCATGAAGATGAAGATCGTCGCCAGGACGCCGATGACGAAGCCGGCGCACGACAGGGCGACACTCGCGGCCTGACTCCCGGCGTGCAGCGTGGTGATGATGTACGGCGTGAAGATGCCGGTCGTGCCGGCCGCGATGTTCCAGAAGACGTAGATGATCGCCGTCCACACGAGCGCCTTCAGGTTGTTGCCCCGGAACAGCTGGCCCACCTTGCTGACTGAGGAGGCGTTGCGCGGGATCGGCGCCGACTCGGGCTGCTCGCTCTCCGCCGACGCGTCCGAGGTCTCCATCGTTCCGGCCGCAGCGGCCCACCGCGCAGATTCCACCATGCCCCGACGCAGCAGATAGGTGACGACCGCAACGACGAACAGCATCAGGAAGAGGATGCGACCGCCCCAGGTGCCGAACGGGGTGGTGGCCAATGCGAGCAGCAGCACGACGATCGGCCCGCTGTTCCATGCCACCTGCGAGAAGCCGAGCAGCTTGCCGCGCGCCCTGGCCGGGGAGAACTCGCCGACGAGGGCGAGCGATGTCGGGACGTCCGCGCCGACGGCGATGCCGACGATGATGGTGCCGATCAGGAGCATCGGGATGTTCACCGAGCAGGCGATCAGCATGACCCCGAACGCGTAGACCATCAGGTCGTATTGGTAGATGAGCTTGCGCCCCAGCAGGTCGCCGAGCCGGCCACCGATCAACGCGCCGACCGCACATCCGATCGCGTTCGGTCCGAGAGCCGCGAGCGTGCCGACCAACGACGTACTCATCCCGAGGTAGGTCTTCCACAGCGCGAGACTGGCACCCAGTGCCACGATCGATCCGGCGTCGAGGAAGGACGCCATCCCGGCAAGAACGGACCAGCGCCACTGTTGCTTCGTTACCGCGTGGCCGTGTTGGTCGACGTTGGTCTCGACGTCGCGCTGAGCAGTCACGTCTTCTCCTGTCTCCGTCGCCTCGGGCGCCATGAGGCGCGGCTAGCGAAACAGCATTGTGGCCAGGCGTTCCCGCTTCGGGCCTCCTGAAACCGTTCAGCGGCGAACCCTAGAAGCGCCCGGTCCGCACGGTCAAGCCGTCGGCGCGCACCAATTCGAGAAAAACAGGCGGAGAATCAACCGCTTTTTGCAGAATCGAGAGGTCTGGACCGCGCTCGTGAGCTGCGCTTCAGCACCCAAATGCGTCGCCATGATTGAAACCGTTCAATGATGTGACTAGTGACCTGACGACTACCCGCTGGTGACGCCGGGCGCTGATCCAGGAAGCATCTGGACCCAACCCAGATGCCCGTCGAGCACAGCGATGGTCGTCGTGTCGCCGTCGGGAGCGCGCACTTTCAACGCGGTTCCAGAACGCGCCGGATTAACGGTCGAATCCGGCGCGTCCTCGACGGACAGCCACCACAGCGACCCGGTGCGACCACATGCCAGGATCGCGTCGTCGAATGCGGGTCGGCGATCGGCGGGGACATGCAGTCGGGTGGCGGAGTGGAAAACGATCCGGGGCTCACCGACCGGAAGCGAGTCGGCCAGCACGGGAAGGACGTCGATGGCGTCGCCCGGATGGATCGTGACCGGATGGGCGTCGACAACTCGGAGCGCAGCGGCGAGCAATGCACGCTGGTGCCGATTTTCCGGCCAGATCAGTGCCTCCAGCCAGGCGCGAGCATCAGGGTTGCGCGGGTCGATCGGATGCAGATCGACACCGGACCTGGAGGCGACGGCGGGCAGGACGTCGAGGTCGGGGACCGGCGTCGGACCGTATGCATCGGCGACGATCTGGACTCCACTTGTCGGGTCACCGAACGCCCGGCCCGCGATCCGGTAGCCATATCGATCGAACCGCAGGTTCAGGCCCGCGCTCGCGCCGACCTCGATCAGATGTAGTGGTGTGCTGGTGTCTCGAGCGATCGCGGCAAGCCCGATCCGCAAACCGAGGGCACGCTGCACGTGGTTCGTCTGCACCAACCGCGTGCTGATCAGCTCGCTCAGCCGCTCCTCGTACGCCGTACAGAACGAGACAAGCGCCGGACCGGCGCCGTCCGGAGGGGCGGCGCCGGCCACGACCGAGGGATAGAACCGGGCCAGCGGGTGATCGACGCCGGCCAGCAACATGAGGTGGATCGCGCCGAAGAACAGGAAGGTGGGATATTGCCCCGCCGTACCGCGGGACGCCAGGTCGAGCAGCCGCTCGTCATCGACCACCGTGCGACTCAACGCGCGATACAGCGGCGACGACGTGAACTCGCGCGGACGGTCGAAGGCCCGTCGTACCACCGCGCGATCGATCACCCGGCCGAGTTTATGTGCCTCGCGGCGTGGTTTTCTGCTCCCGAGTCGGGCAGGCTTCCTACCCTGGAGACCGGGGAGTGACCACTCGCAGAACCGCAGGTGGCGCGGAGATGGAGACTGCATGCCGATCGGACCGACGAGTCTGCTTGAGCGGATCGAGAAGGCCGAGACCCTCGATCGGATCGTGCGCGTCGGCCAGCGTGTGGTCCACGGCGTCGTGCCGGCCGGCCCCATCCGGGATGCGCTGCACGGAGTGTGGCTCGGTCACCCCGCTCACCCGGCGCTCGTCCAGCTACCGATCGGCGCGTTCGTGTCGGCCGGCGTGCTCGACGCCACCGGTGGCGAGCGGCAGGCTCGCGGCCTGATCGTGGTCGGGTTGGCCGGCGCGCTGCCGGCCGCGGCCGCCGGCGCCGTCGACTGGGCCGACCTGCACGAGCAGCAGATGCGGGTGGGCGTGGTGCACTGGGCCGGAAACGTCGCCTCGATCTGGCTCTACGCCGGGTCGCTGCTGGCCCGTTGTCGTGGTCACGTCGGCCTGGGGAAGGCCCTCGGTTTCGCCGGGCTCGCGACGATCGGGACCAGCGGACTCATCGGAGGCCACCTCGCCTTCCGTCAGGCTGCCGGCGCAAACCATGCCGAGCAGGTGCCCCATCTCATCCGGCCGGGCTGGCACAAGGTCGGAGTGTTCGCCGACCTCCCGAAGGGCAAGCCGGCACGTCGTGCGCTGTTCGACGTACCGCTCGTCGTCGTGCGATCCGGCCGGAAGGCCCGGGTGCTGGCGGCGCAGTGCAGCCATCTGTCCGGCCCGCTCGACGAGGGCGCGGTCGTGGAGATCAGGGGCGCGCCGTGCGTCGTCTGCCCGTGGCACCAGAGCACCTTCCGGCTCGACGACGGCAGGGTGGTGCGCGGTCCGGCGACGGCTTCTCAGCCGGCTTTCGAGACCCGGGTCCGCGCGGGCCAGCTGCAGGTCCGGCTTCGCGGCGCCGGCTGACGGCGGCGGCGAAGCGAGGCGCTGCGATCGCAACTCATGAGTTGGCGAGCCGTTCACCATCACGTTGTGGTGGCGGCAAGGCATCGTCGCCAGACTGCATGCCGTGACCGATATCAGCCCGCCGCCCGACGACCACTCCGACTCCGACGTCGGCCTGACCCGACGTAGCCTGCTCGCCGCCGCGGCCGTTGGCGGCGCCGGCATCGCGGCGGGAACGCTGCTCGGCGGCGGTTCGGCGGCTGCCGCGGCGGCCGGGGCCCTCGGCCCGTCGTCATCGGATCCGGTTGCGGACCCCCGCGTCTCGGGATTGCACACGCAGTTCGGTGCCGACGCGTCACGCGAGGTCGTCGTCTCCTGGCACACCCTCCAACCGGTGCGCCACCCCCGGGTGCTGACCGCGCGGACCGGGCACCGCTATGAACGCACCGTCGGCGCGGACACCACGTCGTACACCGACGACCAGTCCACGCAGGTCGTCTACGCCCACCACGCGCGCATCGACGGGCTCCACGCCGACACCGGCTACATGTACGCCGCCGTCCACGACGGCGCCGAGCCGGAGCTGGGATCGTTCCGCACCGGCCCTCGCGGACGGGCCGCGTTCACCTTCACCAGCTTCGGCGACCAAGGAACGCCCACCCTCGGCAAGGTCTTCACTCCGCCGGCCGGTGTGACGATCCCGAGTCCGCCGTACGTCAACGACAACCTCGGTTCGCCCGCCGCCGGCGACGTCACCTCCGGCGTGGAGCGGGTCGGCCCGCTCTTCCACCTCTTCAACGGTGACCTCTGCTACGCCAACCTCGCCACCGACCGGGTGCGCACCTGGTCGGACTTCTGGGAGAACAACACCCGCAGCGCGCGGCACCGGCCCTGGATGCCGGCGGCCGGGAACCATGAGAACGAACTCGGCAACGGGCCGATCGGGTACGCCGCCTACCAGACCTACTTCTCGGTGCCGCCGACCCCGGGACAGGACGCGACCACCCGCGGCCTGTGGTACTCGTTCACGGCCGGATCGGTGCGGGTCATCAGCCTGGCAAACGACGACGTCTGTTATCAGGACGCCGGCAGCAGCTACGTCCGCGGCTACTCCCACGGTGCACAGAAGGCCTGGCTCGAGCAGGAACTCGCGACGACCCGCGCCGACCGGGACATCGACTGGATCGTCGTCTGCATGCATCAGGTGGTGATCAGCACGGCGGACCAGTTCAACGGCGCCGACCTGGGCATCCGGCAGGAATGGGTGCCGCTCTTCGACAAGTACGGCGTCGACCTGGTGGTGTGCGGTCACGAACACCACTACGAGCGATCCCACCCCATCCTCGGTCAGCAGAAGAACGCCACCCGCACCCCGGTCCCGGTCTCCAGCCGTACCGATGTCGTCGACACCGACGCGGGCACGGTGCACATGGTGCTCGGCGGCGGGGGTACGTCGGCGCCGTCGAACAAGCTCTTCTTCACCCCGCCCGCCTGCCGGGTGATCACCGCAGTCGGCGACCCCGACCCGACCACCGGAAAGCGGCCGCCGGTCTACGTGCACGAGAACGCGCCCTGGTCGGCGGTCCGCGACGCGGCGCACTCCTACGGCTTCGCGGCGTTCACCGTCGACCCCGGGAGCCGCCGTTCCGGGCACACCTCGATCACGGTCACCTACTACGACGTGACGGGCCCGTACGGCCAGCTGCAGCCGTTCGAGACCTTCACGCTGCGTCGCCCCCGCGCCGACGCCCCACCCCCCACCCGTGATCAAGAGGGGATCTCGACACGAAACGCCGTACGAATCCCCTCTTGATCATGGGCGAGGACGGGTATCAGGTGCGCGCGGGGAGCTTGGCCGTCACGATCTGATTCCGGCCCGCGACCTTCACCTCGTAGAGGCAGTTGTCGGCGAGGTCGAGTACGGCGTCCGCGGAGTCGCCGACCGCGCCGAGCGCACAGCCCCCGCTCACGGTCACGCTGATGTCCTTCCCCGCGGCCTCGATGCTGTCGGACGCCATCGCGCCGCGGATCCGCTCGGCGAGTTCCAGGCCGCCGGCGAGGTCGGTGTGCGGCAGGATCACCAGAAACTCGTCCCCGCCCCACCGACCGGCGACGTCGCCGGCGCGTAGCTCCGCCTGGAGCCGGGCGGCGAACGCGCGCAGGACCAGGTCGCCGGTCGAGTGACCGTACGTGTCGTTGACGTGTTTGAAGTGGTCGATGTCGAGGAGCAACAGGCAGAGCGGCTCCTGATGGCGTTGCGCGTCGTTGCGCCGGCGCACCAGCTCATCGTCGAGATGTCTGCGGTTGTACAGCCCGGTCAGCCCGTCGGTGCGGCTCATCAGTTCGAGATCGGCGTTACGTTCCTCGAGTTGGTCCTGCAGTTTCTTGACGTTCGCGGCGGCTCCGACCCGCGCGAGCAGTTCGGCGCCGTGAAAGGGCTTCTTGAGGTAGTCGTGGGCACCGCCGCGCAGCCCCGCGAGGAGGTCTCGCATGTCGCTGCGACCGGTGAGGAACACGACCGGGATATTCCGCAGCCGGGCGTCGGCCTTGAGCTCGGACAGCACCTCGTATCCGTCGAGTCCGGGCATCTCGATGTCGAGCAGAACGACGTCCGGTGGGTCGAGGCGGCACTGCTCGAGCGTCGCGATTCCGTTGCCGGCTTCGCTGACGCGATAGTCCTTCTCCTCGAGCTGGGTCCGGACCACCGTCCGGATGACGAGGGAATCGTCGGCGATGAGCACATGTGCGATCGTCATAGTCGTCCTGCCAATGCGATGGGATCTGCCACGAGTACGGGGTGGCCTTCGGCGTCGAGAGTTCCGGAGATGAGCGGAGACTGTTGTCCGGGCGGTGCGGGTCGGATCAGATCGTCATCGACGCGCAGCAGGCCGGTGACCTTGTCGACGAGCAGACCGAAGGTCTTCTCGCCGGTGTCAACGACGAGGATCTGCATGCCCTTCGACTGCAACGCGGAGATCACGGTCAGCGGAGGATCGCCCGCGATGACGCCGACGACGTCCGGAACCGGATCGGGCAGCGCGATCACCGTCTCGGCAGTCCGTACCGCGCGGGTCACCTGCACCGGCAGGCAGTAGTCCTCGCCGGCCGCTTCGAAGCACACCATGGTCGTCATTTGCTGAGCGCCCGCTGTTTGAAGTCGAGCAGCCGGAGGAGCTCGGCCGTCGCATAGCCTTCGATCCCGTCGAGATCGTGGGACGGATTGGATTCGAGCAGGCGGCGGGAGGAGGCGTAGGCGCGTCGCGCAGAGCCGGGATCGCCGGCACCCTCGAGGGCCAACCCCAGGTGTAGCTGGGACATCGGATCGTCCGGTTCGAGGTAGGCGCACTTACGGAATGCCACGACGGCCGCGTCGTAGTCGTTCGCGGCAACGGCGGACTGGCCCGCCGCCGCCAGCAGGGCGGCCGCCGTACCCGTCTGCTCCGGCGCCTCCGATCGACTGCTGTCAGCCGTCGATGACCTCCGCTCCGGCGCGGTGGTCGGCTTGTCCCGGGCGACGCGCGGGACGGGGGCGCGGTGCGAACTCGCCACTACAGGTCGACGCCTCGGTGTGTTCGGTGCCGATACGGCGTCGGCCACAGGCGGCCGATACACGAAGGTATCCCCTGACGGGACGGCTTCGAAGCGGTCCGATACCTGCAGGAGAGTTTCACCGGCACCGACGAACAGGGAGGTCGTGGAGGGAAGGTTGTCGGCGAGCTGGTCGAGGAACGCACACACACGTTCGGGTGAGAGATAGATGAGGATGTTGCGGCAGAAGACGACCTGACAGGTGAGGATCTCGCTCGGTAGCGGATCGACAAGGTTGTATTGCCGGGTGCTGACCCGCGCCCTGATCGACGGGCTCATCTTCCACGCCTCGCCCGATCGCGTCAGGTGGTCGGCGATGCGCTGCGGTGACAGGCCCGCCAGCTCGCGACCGGTGTAGCGCGCGGCCGCCGTTCGCTGCAGTGCAGCGGTCGAGACGTCGGTCGCGATGACCCGGCCGTCGACACCCTGCTCCTCGAGCAGCATCGCCAGGCTGTAGGCCTCTTGACCGTTGGCGCAACCCACGCTCCAGATCGTCACCGGTGGCGAGAGCGCCGGGAGGACCTGCTCGGCAAGCACCTGGAAGTGTCGAGGGTGGCGGAAGAACGCCGACTCCTGCACGGTGATCCGATTGATCAGACCTTGCATCGCGTCCTGGTCGGTGATCAGAGTCGCGGCGTACGTCGTGAGATCCCCGCCGCGTGCGGCCACCTCGTCCCGGACGGCTCGGCCCAGCCGGCCGCGAAGTGTCGGGTCGGGGCGAAGCCCTATCGCCTCGGCCAGCAGCCCGGCCACCTGGTCGAGGGCGACCTCCGGTCCGTCCTGGCTCATGACAGCACCTCGCAGACAGCCTGCTGGATGGCGCCGGCGAGCTTGTCGAGCGGAAGCAGAGTGGTGACGGCGCCCAGCCGATTCGCGGCCTGCGGCATTCCGAACACGGCCGACGACGCCTCATCCTGGGCGAGGGTGGCTGCGCCCTGCCGATGCATGGCCAGCAGACCAGCAGCACCGTCCTCGCCCATGCCCGTCAACAGGACACCGATTCCCGCGGATCCGGCACCAGCAGCGACCGCCCGGAACAGCTCGTCCGCTGACGGGCGATGCACCGTCGCGGGGGCAGCCGCGAGCTCGAGACGGCCGTTGGCGCAGTAGTGGAGGTGGTGTTCCCCCGGCGCGAAGTAGACGCGCCCAGGGCGGGTGCTCTGCCGATGACGGGCAGTCTCGACCGGGAGCGGACATACGCGCGACATCCATTCCACGAGTCCGGTGATGAAGTCGGGATGCAGGTGCTGGACCACCAGCACCGGCGCGCGGAGGCCGCCGAGGCCCGCAAGGAGAACGGCCAGCGCATTGGGTCCGCCCGTGGACGCGGCGATCGCGACGACGGGCCGGCGTCCGGACGGATCGGCGTCGTGCCGTGTGCTGATCGCGCGACTGCCACGCGGATGGCGGATCACCGTGACCCGGCTGATCCTGCGTACCGTGCGCCTCAGGTCCGCGCCAAGCTCCGGCGTCCACCGGGGCGGGCGGGGAAGGGCCTCCAGAGCGCCGGCGACCAGGGCATCGACGGCGGATGGAGCCTGGTGGTCGTCGGCAGGTGCCGACAGGACCAGGATCGGCGTCGGACTACGGGCCATGATCTGCTCGATGACGTACTGGCTCTGACCGTCGGGCAGATGGAGGTCGAGGACGACGACACCGGGACGGAGCACCGCCACTTCCCGGATGGCATCGACCGAGGTCGTCGGTCGGCCTATGACGACGATGTCACCCTCGCCACACAGGGCGTCGACCAGCCGGCTCGGGCGCCCCCGTACATCCTGGACGACGACGGCGCGAACGGTGTGCGCACCCGCTCCGGCGGTCATGGGTGACTCCCGAGCAGCCGGTTTACGGCCGTCAGCAGGCTGGACTCGTCGAACCCGCTCTTGGTGATATATCCGTCCGCTCCGACGTCGAGTCCCCGTTGCCGGTCGACGTCACTCGACCTGGAGCTGAGAATCAGCACCGGAATATTGGCCAGCGCAGGACGGGCCCGAATCGCCTCGGTCAGCTCGAAGCCGTTCATGTTCGGCATTTCGATGTCGGTGAGCACCAGATCGGCGGGCGCCTGCGCCAGACTGGACAATGCCTGGGTTCCGTCCGTCGCCACCCGTACGTCGAAGCCGGCGCGTTCGAGGATGTTGCGTTGTAGCTCACGGATCGTGAGTGCGTCGTCGACGACCAGGACGCTGTGACGGTGCGCGATCGTCGGGTGGTGTTCGGGAGGTGCTGCGAACCCATTCCGTCGGGTCGCGTGGCGGGCTCGTTGGATGAGACCCGGCGGATCGAGTACGAGGAGCACCGAACCGTCCGGCTCGACGCTGGCCCCGGCCACCGACCTCAGGTGGGGTAGCAGCGGGTTCAGTGCTTTGATGACCACGTCGCGTTGACCGATCAGCCGATCGACGGCGAAAGCGTGTCCCCTGGTCGCGTCGGCCAGGACCACGACGGGTCCGGTCGTCACCTCGCTGACCATCCCGACCGTCTCTGCCAGGCCCTGCACGGGCACCGGCTGATCGTCGACCCACACCACCGGTCGCCCCTCGTTGTGCGTCAACTTGGCCGGCGCGTGCGCCTGGGACAACAACACGCGGTGGAACGGCAGCGCGAAGTTCTGCCCGCCCGCCTCGACGAGGAGACAGCGCAACACCGCGACGGTGATGGGTACGACGATTCTGAATTCAGTGCCCTCGCCTGGCGTGGACCGCACCTCGACGCGTCCGTGGGCGGCCTCGACGCTGGCCCGGACGGCATCGAGACCCACTCCCCGGCCCGAGACGTCCGTGACGAACTTGGCGGTGGACAAGCCCGGCGCGAAGGTCAGCTCGAGCAGTTCGTCGTCGGTCAGCCCGTCTGTGTCAACACCATTCTCACGCGCTTGTCGGCTCACGTCGTCGACGTCGATCCCCCGGCCGTCGTCGGCCACCGCAATGATCACCTCGGAACCGAGTTGCATCGCGTGCAGCCGAAGCGTCGCCTGCCGTGGCTTTCCGGCGGCCTCCCGCCCGTCCGGCGATTCGATCCCGTGGTCGACGGCGTTGCGTACCAGATGCATCAGGGAGTCCGACAGCTGCCGCAGGACGCCGCGGTCCAGTTCGGTCGTCATGCCTTCGGTCTCCCAGCGGACATCCTTGCCATGCGTGCGCGCCAGGTCGCGTACGGCGCGCTGCAGCTGATCGGTCACGGTGGAAACCGGCACCATCTGGGTGCGCATCGCACGGTCCTGCAGATCGGTGAGTGAGCGCGACAGCTCGTTGAACTCGGGGCAGGTGGCAGGGTCGATGCTGAACCGGTCTTCGAGCATCCGCCCGATCCGCAGATGCGCGGAGGCGCTCTCACCGACCAGTCGGGTGAGCTCTTCCAGGCGCTCGACCGGCACCATGATGACACCGCCGCCGTCGATCGCCGGTGCGGGTGGATCGGCCGCCGGTCCGGCGGGTGCCGGAGTCGGACGGACCGACGTGTGGGTCCGATCGACCCGCGCCGGCTTGCGAGGCGGTGGGCTGCCGGCCGGTGCGGACAAGGCGGCGCCGAGTTGGTCGACACCGCGCAGCAGCGTGTCGATCACCTCGGGGGTAACCGGCCGCTGATCCGACCGGAGTTCGTCGACCAGATCTTCCAGACGGTGCGCGATACCCGTGACCTCTTCCAGGCCGGCCACCGCTGACGACCCTTTGAGGGTGTGCATCTCGCGGAAGATTGCCCCCACCAGGTCCGGATCCTCGCCGGCCTGCTCGAGCTGCAACAGCAACCTGCCGAGCTCCGCGAGCCGGCCCTCGGCCTCCTGGACGAACAACGCGCGCAGCATGTCCGGATCGATCCCGGCCATCAGCCCGCTCCGACGGCCGGCGAGTCGGTGCGCAGCTCCGGTCCCATGATGCGTCCGGCCGTCAACAGGACCGCCGGATCGAGCAGTGCCGCCACCCGCTGATCGAGCCGGTAGAGGCCGCTCGTGCCCGGAAGCTCCGACGGCCCGACCGGCGTATCGAGCACGCCACGCTGCGGGAAGCCGGTGACGGCCAGTCCGATCGGACCCTGCGGACAGTTGACGACGACGGCGAACATGGCTGCCTGCACCACGCCGATCCCCAGAAGGGCGGCGGTGTCGAGCAGCGGAACGATCTGGCCCCGGAGATTGAACAGGCCCAGGACCAGCGCCGGCGCGGTGACCAGCGGGGTCAGGGCCGGAGTGGCGACCACCTCCCGCACCCAGTCGACGGGCAGGGCATAGAGGTCGCTTCCCACCGGCAGCACCAGTGCCTGCACGGCCGTCATCGGTGTCCGTTGCTCGCAGCAGTCGCGGTCGTCTCGAGGTTGCCGGCGAGATCGGTGAGGTTGCCGGCCGCGGCGGCTATCTGCTGGGCGGTCGCGGACACCTGCCTGCTGGCATCCGTGAGCTGCTCCATGGTCTCGACGACCTGGGCGGTCGCACTGCGTTGCTGCTGCGTGGTCAGCCGCACCTGCGCATTGGCGTCGGTGACCGCCTCCAGCAGGTGCAGGCCCTGCTGCATCTGCTTCGAACCCTTCTCCATCGCCATGACCGTGGCATTGGATTCGTTCTGGATGGCGGCGACGATCGTCGCGATGTCGCCGGCAGAGGCCTTGGAGCGCTCGGCCAGCCGGCGTACCTCGTCGGCCACGACCGCGAAGCCGAGACCGTTCTCGCCGGCCCGCGCCGCCTCGATCGCCGCGTTGAGAGCGAGCAGGTTGGTCTGGTCGGCGATGTCGTTGATCAGATCCAGCAGGGCGTCGATGTCGTCGACCCGGCCGGCCAGGGCGAGGGTCCGCTCACTGGAGAGGGAGATGTCGGCCTCGGCCCGTTCGAGGTTGTCGCGGGTCTCGCCGGTCTGCTGGGCGACGTCGTCGACCGTGTCCGCGATCGTGGCCGACGACCGCGCCAACTCCTCGGTGGTCGCCGTGGCCTGGGTCACCGTCGCGCTCTGCTCGGTCGTGGTGGCCGCCAACTCATCCGAGGAGGCCGACAGCTCCGCGGCCGCCGTATTCACCTCGACGCCGGCGCTCGAGACCTGCTCGATGAGCCGATGACAGTTGGCCACCATCGAGTTGAAGGACTCGCCCAGCAGCACGACTTCGCTGGAACCCGACGGGTCCACGCGGGCATTGAGGTCGCCCTCCGTCACCTTGCGCGCGACCTGGGTCAACCGCAGGATCGGCCGCGTCGTGCGCCACGCCACCAGGATCGACACAATCGTGATGAGGACAGCGCCGAGAACGACGATCAAAATCGCATGCTGGCGCTGGGTGGCGACCGGCGCGAGCAGCAGGCTGGCGGGCTCTTCGGCGATGAGCGTCCAATGCAGATTGTCGACGACGTCGAACCCGCCGATGACCTCCTTGCCGTGGGGGTCGGTGAACTGGGTGGCTCCCGGCTCCCCGGTGCTGGCTGCCTGTTGCGTCGCCGAGTTGTTGACCTTGGTGCTGAGCGATCCGCCCGCGAGCAGGGCGGCGTCGTCGCTCACCTTCCCGATGTCTCGGGTGCTGTAGATCAGGCGGTGCTGCGGGTCGACGGCGACGACGTTGCTTCCCTTGCCGAGTTCGGGATTGAGGAGCGTGGTGAGCACGGTCGGATCGAGGTCACCGATCACGACCCCCTGTTGACGGCCGTTGTTTCCGATGATGGGCTCGGTGATGATCCATTCGATGGAATCCCCGCGCCGTACGGGCGAGGTCACGACGGCGTGACCCGCGGCCGCGGCATGGAACCAGTCCTCCCCGGCGACGTCGACACTCGCGCCGGGCCGGCTCGACGAGAGGACCTTGCCCTCGAGATTGGTGATCTCGATCAACGAGTAATCCCCCGACGTGGAGTCAACCTTGCGCAGCGTCGACTCGGTCGTCGGGCCGCTCATGTGACCGGCTGCGGCCGCAGCGAGCACCGTCAGGCTCTGTCGCCGCTCCGCGAGCCAGTCCTCCGTCCGCAGTGCGACCGCCCGGGCGAGGCTTTCGCCTTTGCTCTGCGCCAGTGACGTGATGCTGTTCGATGCCGATGTGGTCAGCAGGACCGCGAGCACCACCATCAACGGCAACGACACCAGGAGCATCGCCGCCACCAGCCGGAAGGCGAAGCGTCGATGCCAGGTGCGCCACGACGAGGTGCTGGGTGAGGGCACGTCCGTACCGACCTTGCTCTGGTCTGCGGCGCTGATGCCCATCGCGGCGCTCCTGAGCTGCCGCGGGGAACTTCGGCCGCCGTCACGTCCGGCGGCGCTGCCGCCCACCGGCCAGTAATCGTTTGACTACTGAACGTAACTGTACCGAGATCTCGCGGCTCTCATGCGGCGATGCCCCACACACCCCGTGATCAAGAGGGGATTTCAGCACGAAACGCCGAAGGAATCCCCTCTTGATCACCGGGGTGGGGGAGGGCGGCGGGGACGGCGGCCGTCACCGTGACGCCGCAGGAGACCGCCTCGAGCGAAGCCGGAGAGCCGGAATCGTCACGTGGGTGATCGGGCCGATGGCGAGGGCGTAGACGACGGTGCCGACGCCGACGGAGCCGCCGAGCAGCCAGCCGAGCGCCAGCACGCTCACCTCGACTACCGTGCGCACCACCCGGAGCGAGACTCCCCGAGCGGCGATGCCGGTGCTCAGCCCGTCCCGCGGACCAGGCCCGAGCCCGGCACCGATATATGCGCCGGTGGCGATGCCGTTGAGTACGACGGCCCCGACCAGCGTGCCGATCTGCACGATCAGCGTGTGCGGCGCCGGCACGATCGCCATGGTCGCGTTGATGACCAGGCCGATCACGGCGACGTTGCAGACCGTCCCGAGCCCGACCCGCTGACGCAGCGGGAGCCAGCCGAGCAGGACCACCGCGCCCACGATGATCGCCCAGGTGCCGACCTGCAGACCGAAGGTCCGGGACAGGCCCTGGTGCAACACGTCCCACGGGTCGAGACCGAGGCCGGCCAGCACGAGCAATCCGTCGCTGACGCCGTAGAGGGTCAGACCGCCGAGGAGCAGCGCAAAACGGGTGGGCCGGCGGGTCGCGGGGACTGAGGCGAGCAGCAACACTCCCACACCGTGCACGCTTTGGCCTGGTGCGAACAGGGCCAAGTGAGAGACAATGGCCGGATGCTGGTGTCCCGGCTCGCCGAGCTACTCGACCCGTGGCTGGACAGCGGCCCGGCGTACGCCGCCGTGGCCGCCGGGCTGCGCGGCCTGGCGCTCGACGGCCGCCTGCCCGCCGGTGCGCGGGTGCCGTCGGAGCGGGAGCTCGCGGCCGCGTTGTCGGTGAGCCGTACGACGGTCAGCGCCGCTTACGACGTCCTGCGCGGTGAGGGTTATCTGCGCAGCGATCACGGCGCCGGCAGCCGGGTGGCCCTGCCGGCCGCCGTGCCGGTGCGACCGGACTCCGACCCCGCGGACCGCGCGGACGTCCTCGACCTGAGTGTCGCCGCGCTCCCGGCGCCGGCGCTGCTGGTGGACGCCGTCCAGGACGCCGCGGTCGCCCTCCGGCCGCTGCTGGCCGGCCACGGCCTGCATCCGCTCGGTGTTCCCGAGCTGCGTGCCGCGGTAGCCGACCACCTGTCCGGATGCGGGCTGCCCACCCGGACGGAGCAAGTGCTGGTCACCGGTGGTGCCCTGCACGGCTGGGACCTCCTGCTGCGGGTGCTCACCCGGCCGGGGACGCGGGTGCTGGTCGAGCAGCCGACCTACCCGGCGGTCCTCGACGCCGTGTCCGCACATCGGCTGCGTCCGGCGGCGATACCGGTGACCGCGCATGGCTGGGAAGCTCCCACCGCCTCGGCCGGGCTGGTGCACGTCACTCCCGACGCGCAGAACCCCACCGGATTCCTCGCCGATGCGGAGCAGCGCCGCCGACTCTTGACCGACGTCGGCGGATCCGCCGTGGTGGCGGCGGACGAGACGTTCGCCGATCTCGTCCTGGACGGCCGGCCGCCGCCCCGGCTCGGCGCGCTCGACCGCCGCGTCGTCACCCTCGGATCGATCAGCAAGGCCTTCTGGGCCGGACTGCGGATCGGGTGGATACGGGCGGAGCCCGAGCTGCTCGGCCGGCTCGCTCAGGCGCGGGCGGGCCAGGATCTGGCCAGCCCGGTCCTCGACCAGCTGGTCGCGGCGCAGCTGCTGCGCCGCGCCGACGAGGTCCTCCCCGCACGCCGGGCCCTGCTTCGTCGGTCACGGGATGCGCTCGTGCAGTCCCTTGCCCGCGAGCTGCCCGACTGGCGCTGCGCGATTCCCCGAGCCGGAATGGTGCTGTGGGTGGAGTTGCCCGAGCCGAGCGCGACCCGCCTCGCCGCCCGCGCCCTCGACGCCGGACTGCGCCTCACGCCGGGGCCGCGTTTCACCGTCGACGGTACGGCGGACCGCTGGTTCCGCCTGCCGTTCACCATGCCGCTCGACCGGATCGACGACGTCGTACGGATGCTGCGGGAGGCGTCGAGCATGTCGCGCCGCGCGACCCCCCGGGCGCCGTCGCGGTGGACCGCCTAGCCGTGTCGCGGTTTCGCCGCGGCTGATCTCACGTTTCGCCGCGCCGATGCGTTTTCCTCGTGACGGCAGCTCACACCAGGGAAGGTGCAGATCATGAACACCCGCCACGCGATCGTCGACACCGCGATCGGCGATCTGACCCTCGTCGCGACCGACGACGCCATCATCGGGCTTTACTTCGCGCACCACTGGACCAACCCTGACCGGGACGCCTTTGGGTCCCGGGTCGACGCCCACGACGACCTCCTGCTCGACACGGCGCGGATCCAGCTCGACGAGTACCTCGCCGGGGAGCGGACCTCGTTCGACCTGCCGACCACGGCGAACGGCGACGAGTTCCAACAGCGGGTCTGGGCGATGCTCGAACAGATTCCGTTCGGCGCGACCACGACCTATGGCGAGCTTGCCGAGCGGCTCGGCGACAAGACGCTGGCGCAGGCTGTAGGTCAGGCGGTCGGGCACAATCCGCTGTCCATCATCGTCCCGTGCCACCGGGTCGTCGGGAAGGACGGCAAGCTCACCGGCTACGCCGGCGGCCTATCGCGCAAGCAGTTCCTCCTCGAACTCGAGGAGCCGGCGACTGTGGCGGCGGCCAGGCTGTTCTGACCGTCGCCTTACCCGTCCCACTGACCGCACGGTGCGGCAGCCAACGCGGCTGAGCGGAACCGCGCCGAACCCCGGGACGGCGCATTCGTAAGCTGTCGCGGTGCTCGCCACCCTTATCGATGACCGACCGCGGTCCCGGCCCACCCGTAGCGCCGCCGTAGTCGGGGTGCTGATCGCCCTGGTCATTGGTTCCCTCGCCCTACTCTGGGCGAAGTGGGCGCCCTACCTCGCGAAGGCGGTGACCCTTTCCTCCAGCCACAAATGGTCTGGCACCGACATCCTGGCCACCGGCGGAGTTCATCCGGGAGATGCGCCGAGCTGGCACGCGGCAACGAGCTTCTTGGGCGTATACGGGCTCGCGATCTGGAAGGCACTCGTTGCTGCGGTGCTCATCAGCGCGGCGATCCAGGCCCTCGTCCCGCGTACCTGGCTGCGGCGCCTGCTGGGTCGCCGCCGACCCACCGGAGCGGCCGTGGTCGGCGGCCTGATGAGTACGCCGTCGATGATGTGCACCTGCTGCGCCGCTCCGGTGGCGTCGACGCTCCGGCGCGACGGCGTACCGACCGCGGCGGCGGTCGCCTACTGGCTCGGCAACCCGCTGCTGAATCCTGCAGTGATCGTCTTCCTGGCCTTCGTCGCTCCGTGGCAGTGGACAGTGACCCGGCTGGCGATCGGCGCGCTGCTCGTCGTGGTCGGCTCGACGGTCGTCGCGCGCATCGCCGATCGCGGCACGTCCGCCGACGCCGCGGCCCTACTGACCGCGGACGTCGAGGCTCCCGACGGCCAAGACTGGTGGGCGCAGTCGCCGGACCGCTTCGCCCGCGCACTCCTGCGGCTCGTGGTGACCGTGCTTCCGGAGTACCTCGTGATGGTGCTGCTGGTCGGCGCATTCCGCGGCTGGCTGTTCCCTCTCGGGAGCGACGCGCTGCATTCGGGCCTACTGGTCATCCTCGTGGCAGCCATCGTCGGCACGCTCGTCGTCATCCCGACCGCCGGTGAGATCCCGATCATCCAGGGGCTCGCGGTGGCCGGCCTGTCGATGGGCGCCGTCGGCGCCCTGCTCGTCACCCTGCCCGCGGTGAGCGTGCCGGGGATGACGATGGTGCTGCGGGCGTTCGGCTGGCGGGCAACCATCGCCACCGCGGGGGTGGTCGCCGTCGGCGGAGTGGCGGCAGGCGCTCTGCTCACCCTGCTCTGATGGTCAAGCCTGCGGAACCGTCGCCCCGCCAGCCGTAGCCCGGCGCTAGGCGTCGTGGTATTGCGATGATTCGTCGGACGAGCTGGAGGTGTCCGGGAAGGAGTGGTGCTCGTGCACCACGATCCAGCGGTCGCCGTCCTTGCGGAGCCCGAGGGTGAGTCGTAGCCGCTCATCGGGTCGACGCTCGAAGTCGGTGGGCGTTCCGCATCGCAGCAGCGCGTAGGCGAACGCGACGTCGGCGCCGGCCGTGACGTCCAAGGACTGGATCGAGAAGACCGCGCCGCTCGCCTGCCACTCGAAAAATCCCGGCCAGGTCTCCCGGTATGCCTCGATCCCCCGCACACCCTCGTTGGGGGGCGGCACGTCGAACATCACGATCTCGGAGTCGTGGTCGGCCAGTACAGTGGCCATGTCTCCGTCGTGGACGGCGATCGCCCAGCGTTCGATCAGGTCCCGGATCTGCTGCTCGTCGGTCATGTCGTCTCCTCATGTCGGGGTGTCATGGATGGAACCCGCGCCGACCGGCAAAATCATCGCGGAGGCCAGGATGGTCGGATGAGCCCGCCCGCCGACCTCCTCGACGCCGCGAGGTCCGGGGATTCCGACGCCTTCGAGCGGCTCGTCGGCCCATACCGGGCAGAGCTGGTGGCGCACTGCTACCGGATGCTGGGATCCCTGCACGACGCGGAGGACGCGGTGCAGGAATCGTTGGTCCGGGCCTGGCGCAGCCTCGGCGGGCTCGACCAGCGCGGGTTCGTCCGGGCGTGGCTCTACAAGATCGCGACCAACCGCTGCCTGACCGCCCTCGAGCGACGCGGCCGGCGCGAACTGCCGGTCGACGTCCTTCCGGGGACTCCTTCGACCGAGATCAGCTGGCTCGAGCCCTACCCCGACGCGTCGCCCGAGGCGCAGTACCTCGAGCGCGAGAGCGTCGAGCTCGCGTTCGTCGCTGCGCTGCAGCACCTGTCCGCGGGACAACGCGCGGCGCTGATCCTGCGTGACGTGCTCCGGTTTTCCGCAGCCGAGGTGGCGGACCTGCTCGACACCTCCACCGCCTCGGTGAACAGCGCGCTGCAGCGTGCGCGCAAGGTCGTCGACGCGCCCGACGTCAGCCAGCAGTCCGTGCTGCGCGATCTCGGCCCGGACGGTGTCGACGAGATCGTCACCCGCTGGTCGGACGCCTGGCACGCCGGCGATGTGAACGCCATCGTGACAATGCTCGCCGACGACGCGCGGTACTCGATGCCACCGCTGCCCGAGTGGTACGACGGTCCGGACGCCATCCGGGCGTTCCTGACAGATGGCCCGTTGCAGTCCCGGTGGCGGTTCCTGCCGACAACGGCCAACGGCCAGATCGCGTTCGGCACCTACCTGTGGGACGACGACGCGGACTCCTACCTGCCCGGCGGGCTCGACGTCCTCACGATCCGGGACGGTCGGGTGGCCGAGGTGACCGCATTCCTCTCCGCCGACCTCACCGCCTTCGGCCTGCCGGCGAAGCTCACAGCCACCTAAGCGGTCCACCCGAAAGGATATGGCATGAAGTTCGAGGCAACCGTCGAGCTCGGCGGCAAGACCGCCACCGGTGTCGAGGTCCCGGCCGACGTGGTGACCGCACTCGGACAGGGCAAGCGCCCGCCGGTCACGGTGACGATCAACGGGCACAGCTACCGGAGCACCATCGCGGTCATGGGCGGTCGGTCGATGCTGGGGGTCAGCGCGGAGAACCGGGAGCAGGCCGGTGTCGCGGCCGGCGACGTCGTCACCGTCGACGTCGAGCTCGACACCGCCCCGCGCGAGGTGGAGGTGCCGGCGGATCTGGCGGCCGCGTTGGCCGCCGACCCGGCCGCGCGCGAGCACTTCGAGTCCATCTCAAGAAGCAAGAAGCGTCAGCTCGTCGACCCGATCGGCCAGGCCAAGACGCCCGAGACGCGCGCGCGGCGGGTGGCCAAGGCGGTCGATGTGCTCAGCTCGCGGAGCATCTGAGCCGCTGGGGCGAGAAGTCGCCGGGCGTTCGTCCATTCTCTAGAGTGGACCGATGGTGAAGCTCAACGTCAATGGCCGCCCCCACGACGTTGACATGCAGGCGGGCAACTCATTGCTCGATCTGCTGCGCGAGGACCTCCGCCTGACCGGCGCGAAATACGGATGCGGCGAAGGAGTGTGTGGCGCCTGCACCGTGCTCGTCAACGGCGCCGCGACGCGCGCCTGCACCCTGGACCCCGCAGCACTCGACGACGACGATTCGATTACGACGATCGAGGGACTGTCCCGCGACGGGGAGCTACACCCAATCCAGGCGGCCTTCGTCGAGAAGAGAGCCTTCCAATGCGGGTACTGCACACCGGGAATGGTGCTAGTGGCGGCCGCCGTGCTGGATCGCGATCCGGCGCCGGACGACGACACGATCCGGTGCGCGCTCGAGGGCAACATCTGCCGGTGCGGCGGCTATCCACGAGTCCTGGAGGCGGTCCGGTCGGCGGCCGACGGCGCGGCCTCGGCGCAGGGCGTGACCGCGCCCGGCGGTACGTCGGAAGCAGGTACGGACGAAGCGCAGTGGACGCTCGTAATCCCCCCGACCACCGAGGCAGACGCCGGCCGCGACTGGGGTTGGTCCACACCGGGCGGCGCGCGTCTGGTGATCGACGGCCGGGGCCGGATCACCGCATTCACCGGAAAGGTCGACGCCGGACAGGGCAACCGGGCGTCGATCGCCCGAATGGTGGCCGGCGAACTGCGCACCTCCACGTCGATGGTCCACATCGCGATGGGGGACACCGCATCGTCGCCCTTCGACCGCGGCACGGTCGGCAGCCGCTCCACACCGGATGCCGGGCATGCCTTGCGGTTGCTCGCGGCCGCCGCACGGCACGAGCTGTGCGCGGAGGCGGCGCGGCGGTGGCACACCGCCCCCGACGCCGTGACCCCGCAGGATGGCGCTGTCGGTGACGGCTCCCGCAAGAGCGGCTACGGCGACATCGTCGCCGGCAACCCGCGGACGATCACCGTCGGCCACGACGATCCGTTGCCGACCGCGACACCCGCGCTCACCGACCTCGACGCGGATAGCCTGCGCACCAACCTGATCGCCGCCGTGACCGGGCGGAAGCGGTTCCCCTCCGACCTCACCCTCCCCGAAATGCTGCACGGCAGAGTGCTGCGCCCACCCGCATACGGCGCGACGCTGACGACCGTCGATACCACCGGCGTACGGCGGATACCGGACGCGGTGGTCGTCCGGGACGGCAACTTCCTCGCGGTCGCCGCCCCGACCCGGAGGGCCGCCGACGCGGCGCTGCAGGTGCTCCGCCCGATGTGGGATCTCACCGACCAGCCCGACGAGGGCGAGCTCGAAAGCTACCTGCGTGCGCATCCGCCGCAGCCCACCGCGCCCGCCGCATGCCGCGAGGTCGGAGACGTCGACACGGCCGGCGCCGACGGCGATCTGCGCCTCGCGGCGACCTACACCACCGCCTACGTGGCCCACGTCCCCATGGAGACGCGCGTCGCCCTGGCCCAGGTCAACTCCGGCGACGCCACCGTCTGGGTCGGCACCCAACGCCCGTTCGCAGTCCGGGAGACGGTTGCCGACGCTCTCGGTCTGCCCGAGGACAGCGTGCGGATCGTCGTACCGGATTTCGGCGGTGGATTCGGCGGCAAACACACCGCGGACGTCGCGGTCGAAGCCGCGCTCCTCGCCCGGGCCGCCCAGCGACCGGTCCGCCTGTCATGGACCCGCGAGGAAGAGCTCACCTGGGCCTATTTCCGGCCGGCGGCCGTGATCGACGTACGCAGCGCCACCAGCGTGGACGGTCGCCTCGAGAGCTGGGAATTCAGAAACGTCAACAGCGGCGCGGCCGGACTCTTCACGCCGTACGACGTGCGGCACCGGCGAGAACGCTTCCAGCCCGCCGACTCACCGCTGCCCCAGGGCTCCTACCGGGCCCTGGCGGCGACCGCGAACAACTTCGCCCGCGAATCTCACCTCGACGAGATCGCCGTCGAACTCGACCTCGACCCGCTCGACCTGCGACTTCGCCACCTGCACGACACCCGCCTCAAGGACACGTTGACGGCGGTCACGGAACGCATCGGCTGGCCGCCGCCGGCGGGCCGGGACGGGTGCGGCACCGGCATCGCCTGCGGCATCGAGAAGGACGGCCGGGTCGCCACAGCCGCGGAGGTCGTCGTCGACGCCGACGGCATGCTGCGCGTGCTCCGCATCGTCACTGCCTTCGACTGCGGCGCTGTCGTCGATCCTCAGGGCCTACGAAACCAGGTCACCGGCGCCACCATCATGGGGCTCGGCGGTGCTCTGTTCGAGGCGATCCATTTCGAGGGCGGGCGGATCCAGAACGCGTCCCTCGCCGACTACCGGGTGCCGCGGTTTTCCGACCTGCCGACGATCGAGGTCGTCATCGTCGACCGTCCGGACCAGCCCTCCGCCGGCGCCGGTGAGGCCCCGATCATCACCGTCGCACCCGCAATCGCCAATGCCGTCTATCGCGCCACGGGCCGGCGCATTCGCCAGCTGCCGATGCTTCCGGGCCTCAACGCATCCGCCTCACGCTGAGTCGCCGGCGAGGACCTGCGCGAGTGCGTATGACGCCTGGCGGATCATCCCGGGATTGGTGTCCCAGTAGTACGCCAGCCCCGTCACAGCTTGGAAGAGCGCCCAGCCACGGCCCCGGACCCAGGACGCGTCGTCGACCCCGAGTTCGGCCCGGAACGTCGTACGACTGACACCGTCGAAGTCGTTCCACGCCGGCTGCAGGTCACACGCGGGATCGCCAACATTGAGGCCGCCGAAGTCGATGACCGCTGACAACCGGCCGTCGACGACGAGGAGGTTGCCCGGCAACAGATCACCGTGCACCCAGACCTCCGCACCCTTCCACGGCGCGGCGTCGAGCGATTCCTGCCACAGCCCCAGGATGCGGTCACCATCGATTCGGTCGCCGAGTTCGGCCACCGCTCGCCGGACGTGGTCGTCGCGTTCGGTGAGTGGGCCGCCTCGGCCGTACGGGGGGCGCCGGTGCGCGCCGGCCTTATCGACCCCACGTAAGGCGATCACGAATGCGGCAAGGTCGACGGCCGCCTGCTCAGGGTCGATCGTGCGGACGGTCGTCTCGCCCGGCAACCACTCGTACACCGACCAGTCGAACGGATAGCCCTCGGCCGGCCGTCCCATCGCGAGTTGCGTGGGGATGGCGAGCGGAAGGTGTGGGGCGAGCTTCGGCAACCATTCCGCCTCCAGGGCCGCCTGCCTGGTGGCCGACTCGATTCGAGGCAATCGGGCCGCAAGATGATCGCCCAACCGATAGATGTCGTGATCGGTACCGGAGGACGCGACCCGGTCGATCGGCAGCCGGGCCCACTGCGGGAACTGTCCCGCCAGAAGACGTCGCACGAGTGCGTCGTCCGTTTCGGCCTGGTCGGCGTGCATCTTTGCTTCCATCGAGGCTCATCGTCGAGGACCGCGGCCGACCCCGACAACCGGGTTTATTCAGACCGTCGAACGGTTAGCCAAGGCGCTGACCTGACGTCAGCCAGATGATCGCGTCGGCCCGGCCTTTCTCGCTCGGAAGCGGACGCCGTACTCGTTCGTATCGACGTGCACGTCGACGTAGCCCGCCTGTTCGAGTCGAGTGCCGAAGGTCTGCGGATCGACCGGAAGGCATACGTCGTCCACGTGCAGATCGCGGAAGTCGGGACTGTCGAGGCTGTCGGTGCCGGCCAGGGTCCCGCCCGGACGGAGGACCCGATGCACCTCGGCGAGCAGAGCGTTCTGCCGATCGGCGGTCGGCACGTGGTGAAGCATGGTGAGGCACGTCGCGCCGCTGAACCGGTCGGCCGGCAAGCCCGTCGCACGCGCGTCCGCATGGACGACGGTCACGTTCGTTCCCGCCAGTCGAGCGGCAAGCTGCGCAGCAAGGTCGGCGTCGATCTCCACCGCGGTCAGCGTCGCGAATCGGGTGCGCAGGACGTCGGTGGTCAACCCGGGCCCCGGTCCGACTTCGAGCACGTCGTCGCCGAGATCGACCGATTCGAGCGCCCACGGAATGATCCAGCGCTGCACCGCGTCGGCCCACTCTGCGCTGGCGCACAGCGCCAGATGCGTCTCGTTCATCGACTGATCTTGTCCCCACAAGCACGGTCACATCACTGAAGGGTGCGACCGCGGACCAGAATGACTGAAAGTCCCCGGGGGCCGGGCAGGGAGAGGTGCGCAGGTGAGCGAGCGGGAAACGAGCGAGGTGGAGCCGCTGGATGACCCGCAGGTCAGTGCCTACCTCGCGCGCATCGGCGCTTCGAACCTGCCCGAAGATGGCGCAGCCACGCTCCGGGACTTGCAACGTCGCCACCTGCAGACCACGCCGTTCGAAAACCTGACCATCCATCTCGGCGAGCCGATCTCGCTCTCGGTGGGAGACCTGTTCGACAAGATCGTCACCGGACGACGGGGCGGATTCTGTTACGAGCTCAACGGCCTGCTCGCCTCGCTACTGACCTCCCTCGGCTTCGGGGTGACGCTGCTCGGTGGCGGCGTGTACGGACCACGCGGTCTCGGCCCGCCGTTCGACCACCTGGCCCTGCTGGTGGACGGCTGGCTCGTCGACGTGGGATTCGGCCGCCACAGCGCCTACCCGCTTCGGCTGGAGTCGGGCGTCGAGCAGCCCGATCCGTGCGGCACATTCACCGTGAACACACTGCCCGGTGGCGACATCGACGTGTCGCGCGACGGCGCCCCGCAGTATCGCCTCGAAAGCCGCCCGCGCACGTTGCCCGACTTCGGGCCGACCTGCTGGTGGCAGCAGACTCGACCCGGGTCGCACTTCCGCAAATCGCCCGTCTGCTCGCGGCTCACCACGACGTTCGGCTTGATCACGCTGGCCGACCACACCCTGATCAGCAGCGACGGCGGAGATCGGAAAGAGACCGTGCTGGTCGACGACGAGGAACTGCTGGCGGCCTACCGCGACCACTTCGGGATCGTGCTCGATCGTCCGCCCGTGCCTTTGGACGGCTGACTAAGGGTTGCCCGCGGCGAAAGTCGGTCGGCCAGACTTCGGTGGCGGGAATACGATCTGGCGATGCCGAGCTATGAGCCGCTCGATATTGCGTCAGTCTGTAACGCCGGGCTGGATGTCCTCGGCGCCGCCGACACCGATCCAGCATTGGGTCGGGTGGAGTTACGCGGTCTGCCCTTCCTGATCGGTCCGGAGCAACCGTCGAAGGACAGCTGTTTCGTCGCGCCCCGCTCCCCTGTGTCGGTCGACGTCGGTCGGTCGGCCCGCCGGGTGATCGTCGCGCACCGCCTACTCGAGCCGGCCGGTCCCGCGGGTCACGGGGTCGGCGAGACGGTGGCCCACTACTCCTTCCACCTTGCCGGCGGTCGCGTCGTGACCGTGCCCATCCGGGAACGGTTCGAGATCCAGGTCGTCCCCCCGGAGTGGGGGCGCGACCCGTTCCTCGCCGTCAGCGACACCCTCGACAGCAATGCCCCCCGCTTCGAGGGCAGCTGGAGCGAGGCCGGGTTTCGTCTCACCGAGCACGACAAGGGCCGGCCGGCGGCGTACTACCTGTGGTGCTGGGAGAATCCCGAGCCCGACATCCCGATCGAGCGCATCGAGCTGATCCCTGAGGGCTCGCCGTTCCTCGTCGCGGGCATCACGCTCGGTCACCTCGAGGAGCATCCGTTCGTGCGGACGCCGGGCCGTCCGGTGCTCCTGACGGTGACCGATCCGGAGGGCGCGGACCAAAGCGGAGCACTCGACGTCACCGTCGACCGTGGCGTCGCGACCTATCCGCAGCGGCTACCCGGCGACGACGACCGGCCCGGATGGGGCGCGGCCGTCGGCGAGCCGGGCACCAGTCCCGCCTACACCTCCATCGCGGCCGTCCCGTCCGCCACGGTCGTCGTACGCCGGGAAGGACAGCAGCTCGGGCAGGCGCAGTGGGAAGAGGTGCAGCGCGAGGGCCGGATCGACGACGGCCGGGTGCGCTTCGAGGTCGCCGAGAGCGGCCGCAACTGGGTGCACGTCACCGTGCTCGACGACGCGACCGGCCGCCCGGTGCCGTGCCGGGTGCACTTCCGCTCCCCCGCCGGCGTCCCCTACCAGCCGCACGGCCACCACAACCACGTCGCCTCCAACCTCGGAACCTGGCATTACGACGTCGGCGGCGACGTCCGGCTCGGACAGCAGACCTACGCCTACATCGACGGCACCTGCCAGGGATGGCTGCCGAGAGGCGACGTTCTCGTCGACGTGGCCCGCGGCTTCGAATACGAACCGCTCCGGCAGACCGTACGGATCGAGCCCGGTCAGCGGGAGCTGACGCTGCGGATCGCCCGGATGACCGACCTGGCCGCGGCCGGCTGGTGGTCGGGCGACTCCCACGTCCACTTCCTGTCCACGCCCGGCGCGCAGCTCGAGCAGCTGGGCGAGGACCTGCGCGTGGTGAACCTCCTCCAGTCACAGTGGGGCGCGCTCTTCACCAATACCGAGGACTTCACCGGACGCCCGACCGTGGTCGACGGCGGCGGCTACTTCACCTATGTCGGCCAGGAGAACCGCCAGCACGCCCTCGGGCACCTCATCCTGTGGGGTCTGAAGGAGCCCGTCATGCCGTGGTGCACCGACGGGCCGGACGAGGGAGAGCTCGGCGGTGCGCTGGATGCGACGCTCAGCGACTGGGCCGACCGTGCGCACGGGCAGGGTGGCACCGTCGTCGCCGCGCACTTCCCCAACCCCAACGGTGAACCCGCCGTACTCGTCGCCACCGGGCGGGCCGATGCGGTCGAGATGCTCGCGCAGTCCGACAATGCCCTGCTCGAGTACTACCGCTACCTCAACTGCGGTTACCGGCTACCGCTCGTCGGCGGCACCGACAAGATGTCCAGCGAGGTCCCGGTCGGCCTCTACCGCACCTACGCCCGGCTCGACGGCGACGAGTCCTACGACGGCTGGTGTCGCGCGGTGCGGGCGGGCCGGACCTTCCTGTCCGGCGGCCCACTGCTCACGCTCACCGTCGACGGACGGGAAGCCGGTGACACGGTCGAGCTGACCGGGCCGGGCACAGTCACCGTCGACGCCGCGGTCACCAGCGTCTTCCCGCTGCGCTCCCTGGAACTCGTGTGCAACGGCGAGGTGATCGCCGCGGCCAGGACCGACGGCGGCCGGAGCCTGTCCCTCTCCGAGCAGGTCCGGGTCGACGGGCACTCCTGGATCGCGTGCCGCGCGTACGGCGTCGACAACCATCTCGACGAGTGGGGTCGGCGAGTGTTCGCCCACACCTCCCCGGTGTACGTCGCGTGCGGCGGCGAATGGGGAATGGCCGACCCCCAGGGCCTGCACTACATCCGGACGCTGGTCGAGGGGACCCGTGACTACGTCCGGCACACCGCCCCTCTCCGGGACGACCGCCTCACGACGCACCACCACGGAGAGGCCAACCATCTCGACTGGCTCGAGCGCCCGTTCGGCGAAGCCCTCGACGCGCTCGCGGCCCGGGCCCGCGACCTGCGTTAGACGTTGCCGGCCGGCGTCCGGTCGTCGGCGCGGAAGGTGGGGTTGGACGACCCCGGGTCCACTTCCTCGAACCGGGTCGCCGCCCGCCGTGCGGTGCCCCGGGCCCATCGTCCGGTGCTGAGCAACCCCAGCACCAGGATGCCGACGCCGAGCCCGAGCAGGAGCCACCACACGGTGTGCTCGGCGCTGGTGTACGCCGTCCCCCCGCGGACAACGGCCGAGCCCACGATCGTGCCGGAGATCGCGACGCCCAGACTGGTGCCGGTCTGCCGTCCGGTCGAGGCCAACGAGCCGGCCACCCCGGCCATCGAGGTGGGCATTCCGGAGACCGCCGAGTTGGTGATCGGCGCGTTGACCGTGCCCAGGAAGATGCCGAACAGCCCGTAGATCGCGAGCACGGCCGGCAGCGGCGTCGTCGGTGCGAGCCAGAGCGACGCGCCACCGCCCAGGGCCAGTGCGGCTCCGGCGAGCACCAGCGGCAGTCGAGGGCCGCAGGCTCCGACCAGTCGGCCGGCGAGCGGAGCGAGAACGAGGATCAGGATCCCGACCGGGAGCAGGCACAGTCCGGCGCTCATCGCCGACAAGCCGCGTACGTTCTGCAGGTACTGGGTGGTCACGAACAGGAACGCGCCGAACCCGCAGAAGGCGAACAGCGCCAACAGGATCGCCGAACTGAACGGCACGCTGCGGAACAAGCGCAACTCCAGCAGCGGGTCGACCCGCCGTGGCTCGTAGCCGAGGATGCCCACCCCGGCGGCCACGGCGACGGCGAGCAGGCCGAGCATGACCGGCGAGGTCCAGCCCAACCGGGTGGACTCGATGATCGCGTAGACGACGCTGCCCAGCATCAGGATGACCAGGGCCTGGCCCACCGGGTCGAACCGACGCGCCCGGGCGGCGCGGGATTCGGGCACGAACAGTGCCGTGCACACGATGGCGGCGGCCGCGATCGGCACGTTGACCCAGAAGATGGAACGCCAGCCGAAGCTGTCGACCAGGGCGCCGCCCAGGATCGGACCCAGCGCCAGCGCGAGGCCGGATATCGACCCGAACACGCCGATGGCTCGGGCCCGCTCAGTCCGGTCCGGGAAGGTGGTGACGACGATCGCCAACGCCACCGGGTTGAGCATCGTCCCACCGACGGCCTGCAGCGCACGCGCCGCGATGAGCCAGCCGATGCTCGGGGCCAGGCTGCACACCAGAGAGCCCACCCCGAAGAGGGCGAGACCCACCTGGAAGATCCGCCGACGGCCGACTCGATCGGCGGTGGATCCGGCCAGCAGCAGGAAGCTGGCCAGCATCAGGGTGTAGGCGTCGATCGTCCACTGCAGGCCCGACACCGAGGCGTGCAGGTCGGCGCGGATCGCGGGCAACGCGACGTTGACGATGGAGATGTCCATCACCACGACGAGCATGCTGGCGCAGCAGATGGCGAGGACCAGGAATCGGCGGCGTCGGCTGGGTCCCATGGTCTGACCCTAAAATTTAGAGCATGGTCGAAGTCAACCGACAGCCAGCCACCACCTGGACGGGCGGCACCGGCTAGCGCGCTCTCGGCGGGGCTCGGGGCGATGTCGTCCGGCGTGGGCCAAGTAGCTGCAGCGCCCCCGGGTTCATGATCGTGATCGGATTTGCACGGCGTTTCGCGGCTTTATCCGATCACGATCATGTGGGCGGCGGGGCAGCGCTGGGCTGGCGGTGACGAGGCTCTTTCAGTGAACCGCGCCACGGTGGAAGTCCGCGTTCCCCGTCCGGAGAGCGTGTTCTAGGCTCGTCCACAACCCCGCGATCGAGCGATCGCGCCGACGGAGATTCGGCCTGGAGGATCTGACCATGCTCACTGCCGCTGAGCAGCGCGCGTACCGCAAGAACGGCTACGTTCTGGTGAAGGGGCTGCTGTCCAAGCGCGAGGCCGCCGAAATGCGGGCCGAGGCGCACGCCGTGTTGGAGCGCCGGAAGGAACAGCCCGACGCGACCTGGGCGTCCGGCCGCGAGGCTGCGGGCACGATGGTGAAGACCTCGCTGCAGCACCTCCACGACACGCAGTTCTATTCGGCCGCCTTCAGCCGGCTGCTCACCGACCCGCGGTTCGTCGACATCGCCGCGCAGGTCCTCGGCTCCGAGGACGTGCAGCTGCACCACACCAAGCTCTTCGTCAAGCCGCCGGAGAAGGGCTCGCCCTTCCCGATGCACCAGGACCATCCGTTCTTCCCGCACAAATACGGGCGGATGGCCGCCGCGATCTTCCACTTCGACGATGCCCCCGACACGAAGGGCTGCGTGCGCGTCGTACCGGGGAGCCACAAGAACGGCCCGCTACGGCACGATCCCGCCGGCAGCTACCACCTGCCGATCGACGAGTGGCCGCTGGACTCGGCGATACCGCTCGAGGCCGAGGCCGGTGACGTGCTGTTCTTCACCTACCTCACGGTGCACGGCTCCGGCATCAACACCAGTGACGAGGCACGGACCACCTGGCTGGTGCAGTTCCGCGACCCGGCCGACCCGCCGCTGAACGACTCGCACCGCTTCTCCCAGGGTCAGGGCATGATCCTGCGAGGCGTCAGGCATGAGGATCCTGACATCGACGAGCGGGGGATCGCGCTGGGCGCCGCACCGG
>DASXJE010000207.1 GCA_036497565.1 Mycobacteriales bacterium | reverse complement strand
GGACGACGAGATGAGCCAGAACGAGATCTTCGGCCCCGTCATCACCGTGCAGCCGTTCTCCGACGAGGACCAGGCGCTCGCCTGGGCCAACGGAGTGCAGTACGGACTCGCTGCCAGCGTCTGGACGAAGGACCACGGCCGCGCGATGCGGATGGCCAAGCGGCTGGACTTCGGCTGCGTCTGGATCAACACCCACATCCCGCTGGTCGCCGAGATGCCGCACGGCGGCTTCAAGCACTCCGGCTACGGCAAGGACCTGTCGATGTACGGCTTCGAGGACTACACCCGCGTCAAGCACGTGATGAGCAACATCGAAGCGTGACGCCGGGCGAAGTCGCTGGCGCCCGCGGCGGCGTGACCAAAACGCACTCCTAGTGCGTTTTGGTCCGCGACACGCCGGTGCGCTCCCCCACAACGCACTAGGAGTGCGTTTTGGTCAGCCCTACGGTGAGCGACCGGAGCGGACGGACGGGAGGGTTGTCGGATGAGCCGGTACGGCCCGATGTTCGGTCCGGACGTGACGTTCCTCGGCGTACCGCGGTGCGACCTGACCGACCCCGCGTCCTACGCCGACGCCGACGTCGTGGTGGTCGGTGCACCGTTCGACGGCGGTACGTCGCACCGGCCGGGCACCCGGTTCGGGCCGATGGCGATCCGCAGCACCGACTACCTGCCGCACGACGCGTCCCGCCCGCATCTCGCGCTGCGCGTCGACCCGCTGGTGGATCTTCGGGTACTCGACGCGGGCGACGTGGAGATGCCGCCGGGCGAGGTGGAGAAGAGCCTCGAGGCGCTGGACGACGCGGTCACGACGGTCAGCGCGGCCGGCGCCATTCCGCTCGTGCTCGGCGGTGACCACTCGATCGCACTGCCCGACGTCACCGGGGTCGCCCGCACCGTCGGCTGGGGCCGGGTTTCCGTCGTGCACTTCGACGCGCACGCCGACACCGGCGACACCCAGTTCGGCTCCCTCTACGGCCACGGTCAGCCGATGCGCCGGCTGGTCGAGTCCGGCGCGGTGCGCGGTGACCGGTTCCTGCAGATCGGCCTGCGCGGTTACTGGCCCGACCCGCAGGTCCTGGCGTGGATGGCCGAGCAGGGCTTCCGCTCCTACGAGATGAGCGAGGTCGTGGCGCGCGGCATCGACACCTGCCTCAGTGAGGCGTTCGCCATCGCGACCGACGACTGCGACGGGGTCTTCCTGTCCGTCGACATCGACGTCGTGGATCCGGGAATGGCACCAGGCACGGGTACGCCGGAACCGGGCGGCCTCACCGGGCGGCAACTGCTCGACGCGGTCCGCCGGTGTGCGCTGGAGTTGCCCGTCGTCGGCCTGGACGTGGTCGAGGTGTCGCCGCCGTACGACAACGCCGACGTGACCGTCATGCTGGCGAACCGGGTGGTGCTCGAAGCGCTGTCCGGGATCTGCGCCCGCCGGAAGAATGCGGCCGGAAACCCTTAGCCGCGAACGAAAAGCACGATCGCGACGGACGTCCCGACACCGACGATCGTCCAGCGCAGCACCCGCGGCGGGATGCGCCGGCCGTAGTGCGCCCCGACCTGTGCACCGACGATCGAGCTGACCGCGAGCAGCCCCGCGGCCGCCCAGGCGATGTGCGTGACGGAGATGAACAGCAGCGCGGCGACCACGTTGGCCAGTCCGGCGAGCACGTTCTTCAGCGCGTTGATCCGCTGCATGTGGTCATCGAGCACGATGCCGAGCAGCGCGATCAGGATCACGCCCTGTGCCGCGCCGAAGTAGCCGCCGTAGATGCCGGTGAGCAGCACACCGGCCAGCCCGATGACGCTGAGCCCGTGGCCGTGCTCGCGGGTCAGCCGGCCGACCAGTATCGGCTGCACGGCGATCAGCACGCAGGCCAGCAGGATCAGCGCCGGGACGACGGCGGCGAAGACGCTGCTCGGCAGGGTGAGCAGCAGTACGCCGCCGATCAGCGCGCCGATCGTCGTCGCCGTACCGAAGGTCAGGCAGCGCCGGAGCTGCCCCTTGAGCTCGCGCCGGTAGCCCACCACCCCGCTCCCGGCGCCGAGCGCCAGGCCGACGGTGTTGGACACGTTGGCCACGACCGGCGGGAAGCCGAAGGCGAGCAGCGTCGGGAAGGTGATCAGGGAACCCGAGCCGACGATGGTGTTGATGCCCCCGGCGGCGAAGCCCGCGGCCAGGATGCCGAGGACCTCGAGCGGGCTCAGCACGCACCTCCGGTGACCACGACAGGACTACCGGAAGCCTACGTGGGGCGGGATCAGCGGCTGGCGAAGGCCTTCTCGAGCACGGTCAGGCCCTCGTCGAGCAGGTTCTCGGGGATGACCATGGGCGGCAGGAATCGCAGCACGTTGCCGAAGGTCCCCGCGGTGAGCACGACCACGCCCTGCTCGTGGCAGGCCTTCGCGACGGCGGCGGTCGTGGCCTTGTCCGGTTCCATCGTCCCCGGATGCACCAGTTCGACCGCCATCATCGCGCCGCGGCCCCGCACGTCGCCGATCACGTCGAACCGCTCCGCCATCGAGCGCAGCCGTGGCTCCATGAGCTCACCGATCCGGCCGGCCCGCGACACCAGCCCTTCCTCCTCGATCGTGGCCATCGCACCCAGCGCGGCGGCACAGGCGACCGGGTTGCCGCCGTAGGTGCCGCCGAGGCCGCCGACGTGCGGACCCTGCATGATCTCGGCCCGGCCGGTGACGCCGGCCAGCGGGAGGCCGCCGGCGATGCCCTTCGCGGTGGTGATCAGGTCGGGCACGACACCCTCGTGCTCACAGGCGAACCAGTCACCGGTGCGGCCGAAACCGGTCTGGACCTCGTCGGCCACGAAGACGACGCCGTGCGCCCGGCAGTACTCGGCCAGCCGGGCCAGGAAGCCCGCCGGCGGCACGACGAACCCGCCCTCGCCCTGGATCGGCTCGATGACCACGCAGGCCACCTGGTCGCCGCCGATCTGCGCGTCGATCTGACCGAGGATCGAATCGGCCGCCTCCTCCGCGCAGCGCTGCGGGCCGCCGGGCCAGCGGAACGGATAGGCCATCGGCGCCCGGTAGATCTCCGGCGCGAACGGGCCGAAGGAATGCTTGTAGGGCATCGCCTTGGCGGTCAACGCCATCGTGAGATTGGTCCGGCCGTGGTAGCCGTGGTCGAAGGCGACCACCGCCTGGCGGCCGGTGTAGGAGCGGGCGATCTTGACGGCGTTCTCCACCGCCTCGGCGCCGGAGTTGAAGAGCGCCGACCGCTTCTCGTGGTCGCCCGGGGTCAGCCGGTTGAGCGCCTCGCAGACTGCGACGTAGCCCTCGTACGGCGCGATCATGAAGCAGGTGTGGGTGAAACGCTCCACCTGCTCCCGCACCCCCGCCACGACCGCCGGTGCGGCGTTTCCGACGCCGGTCACGGCGATCCCCGAACCGAGGTCGATCAACGAGTTGCCGTCGACGTCGATCAGTACGCCGCCACCGGCCGCGGCCGCGAAGACAGGGAGCAGGGTCGAGACACCGCGTGCGACCGCGCCCTCCCGGCGGACGGCGAGCTCCCGCGATCGGGGGCCGGGGATCGCGGTGACCAGCCGGCGGACCTGGTCGAGCCCTGGTCCGCCAGCCGGTGCGGCGCCCCACTGCGAAGTGCCCGAGGTCACTGCCTGGCCGTCGGGTGCTCAGGATCGGCGGGGGCGACCGGAACCTCCGAGGACAGCGCGTCCTCGTCCGGGACGAGGGTCGGAGTGGACCGTGTCAGCACCTCACCCTTGAAAAACGGCGGCCGCGCGATCATGTAGACGATCATCAGGACGACCCCGATGACCGCGGAGACGAAGGCGATCAGGAACACGCCGCCGATCCGCCAGTGCGGCGAGAACGGGATCAGCCAGGTCGTGTAGCTGTTCGAGGTGTCCGTCGTGATCCAGTCCAGCCAGATGCTCCAGCCCATCGCGAAGAACAGGATCAGGCCGCCGAGGGTCGGCAGGATCCCCTGCATCCACAGGTCACGCGCGCTGTGGGTCAGCGTCTTGCGGTAGTACCACGCGCAGGCGAAGCCGGTGAGGCCGTAGTAGAACGCGATGAAGAGACCGATCGCGGTCACCGAGTCGGCGATGATCGTCCCGCCGGACTGATAGTTCATCGCGGCATAGACGATGATGGATGCCACACCCATCACCACGGTCGACACCGACGGCGTCAGGTACCTCGGGTGCATCTTGGCGAAAATCCGCGGGATGGCGCGGTAGACGGCCATCGACAGCGTGGTGCGGGCGGTCGGCAGAATCGTGGTCTGCGTCGAGGCCGCGGCCGAGGTAAGCACCATGAAGATCAGCAGGTGAGTGAAGACCGAGCCCACTGTGGAGCTGCCGAAGACCGACGTGCCGAGCACGGACAGCACGTCGCCCTGGTTGGCGACGTTGCCCAACCCGATGCCCTTGGTGCCGATGCCGGCGTAGGACTGCGCGGCGAGGGTGACGATGACATAGGTGACCAGCAGGATGACGGTGGACAGGATCGCCGCCCGGCCCGGGGTGCGCTTGCTGTCCTTGGTCTCCTCGTTGATCGCGACGGTGGTATCCCAGCCCCAGTAGATGAACAGCATCAGCAGGATCCCGCCGATGAAGGTGGAGAACGACGCGATGTGGAAGGGGTTGAACCAGTTCCACGATGGAGTCAGATGCACCGCCGGGGCGTTGCCGGTGCCGACCTTGATCAGGGCGACGGCGGCGAAGATCAGGAGCATGGTCAGCTCGATGCTCAGCAGGATTCGCTGGAACATCGCCGAGACTTCGATGCCCCGGTAGCAGATGTAGGTCATCACGACGATCCAGAGCACGCCGACGAGCAGCACCCAGCCGCTCGTCGGGTTGTGCCCGATCCCGTCGGCGTTGAAGAGCAGGAATCCGTACTGGCCGGCGATCTGCGCGAGGCTGGCCATGACCAGCACGTCGGCTGCCACGATGGCCCAACCGCCGAGCCAGCCGGTCTTCGGCCCAAACGCGCGGGTCGCCCAGGTGAAGGTCGTCCCGCAGTCCGGGTCGGCCTTGTTCAACTCGCTATAACCGATAGCTACGAAGAGCATCGGGACGAACGCAAGGATGACGATGGTAGGTGTCTGCAGCCCGATGGCGACGACGATGAAGCCGAGGGTCGCGGCCAGGCTGTAGGCGGGTGCGGTGGACGCGACACCGATCACGATGCTCGAGAGGAGACCAAGCGCGCCGCCCTTGAGACCCTTCTCCGCCACCTGCTCTCCGGCCGGTTGCTCCGGAGTGAGAGTGCTCGACATGGCTACTCCTCGGACTACTGCTAGTGATTGCGTTTATCGCAGCCTCGTTGCGGAAGTGCAAGCGTTTCCGTGGAATCCATCGTCGCCTTCTACGCTTTCAGTAGACTATCGGACGTTGCCTGAGGAGGCCTCGACATGCGAATTCTCGTCGTCGGTGCGGGCGGGGTGGGCTCGGCCGCGGGTCTCATCGCGGCGCGGCGGGAGTTCGTCGAGCACCTCGTCCTCGCCGACTACGACCCGGCCCGGGCCGACCGGGCGGTCGCCGCCATCGATGACCCCCGGTTCGTCGCGGCGCAGGTCGACGCGACCGACGAGGCCGCGGTGGCGGAACTCCTTGCTACACACCGTTGTGACGCGTTGCTCAACGCGACCGATCCACGGTTCGTCATGCCTCTTTTCCGGGCCGCGCTGGCCGCCGGCGTCCACTACCTGGACATGGCGATGTCGCTGTCCCACCCGCATCCGACCGAGCCCTACGCCCAGACCGGGGTAAAACTCGGCGACGAGCAGTTCGCGATGGACGGGGCATGGAAGGACGCCGGAAAGCTGGCGCTGGCCGGTATCGGGGTGGAGCCGGGCCTGTCCGACGTCTTCGCCCGCTACGCCGCCGACCACCTCTTCAGCACCATCGACGAGACCGGCGTCCGGGACGGCGCCAACCTCGAGGTCGCGGGCTACGACTTCGCGCCGTCGTTCTCGATCTGGACCACCATCGAGGAATGCCTCAACCCGCCGGTCATCTACGAACGCGGCCGGGGCTGGTTCACGACCGAACCCTTCAGCGAGCCGGAGACCTTCGACTTCCCCGAGGGCATCGGACCGGTGGAGTGCGTCAACGTCGAGCACGAAGAGGTGCTGCTCATCCCGCGCTGGGTCGACACGGCTCGGGCGACCTTCAAATACGGCCTGGGCGAGGAGTTCATCGACGTACTCAAGACCCTGCACAAGCTCGGCCTCGACTCGACCGAGCCGGTGTCGGTCGGCGGTGCCTCGGTCTCCCCACGCGACGTGGTCGCCGCCTGCCTGCCCGACCCGGCCACGCTCGGCGACCGGATGAGCGGCAAGACCTGCGCCGGCACGTGGGTGCGCGGTACCGGCAAGGACGGCCGGCCGCGGTCGACCTACCTCTACCACGTGGTCGACAACGAGTGGACGATGAAGGAGTACGGCGCCCAGGCGGTCGTCTGGCAGACCGCCATCAACCCCGTGGTGGCCCTCGAACTCATCGCGGCGGGTACCTGGTCCGGCGCCGGAGTGCT
>DASXJE010000206.1 GCA_036497565.1 Mycobacteriales bacterium | reverse complement strand
CTGCTCTTCCGTGGGTTCTTCGAGCAGATCCCCAAGGAACTCACGGAGAGCGCCCGGGTCGACGGTGCCAGGGAATACCAGGTGCTGCTGCGGATCGTCGCGCCGTTGACCCGGCCGATCATCCTCACCGGGGCGATCCTGATGACGATCACCATCTGGGGCGACTACATCTGGCCTGAAGTGGTGATCCAGGACTACAAGCAATACACGATCTCGGCCGGCCTGCAGGAGTTCGTCAGCAGTCTCGGGATTTCCGGTAGCGCAGGCGGATCGGTGTTCGCGGCGTACGTCATCGCCCTGATCCCGATGTTCCTGCTCGTCGGCATCACCATGCGCTACTTCGTCGCCGGGATCACCGAGGGAGCCGTCAAGCTTTGACCACGACCACACCGGAGGAAACGTTGTCGGGTGATCCGACCGATGGGACAGGAGCTTTCACGAAGGCGCGCTGGGTCATTCCGGGGGAGCAGCGGGTCCAGCTGCCAGGGCACGGCGCGTATCTGACGAGGCGGCATTTCACGCTCACGTCGCCGGTGCGGAAGGCCGTGGTGCGGGCGACCGCCCTCGGCGCCTACGACCTGCACGTCAACGGCGCCCGCATCGGTGACGCGCTGCTCCGTCCGGGGTGGACCGACTCGTCCCGGCGCGTGCAGTATCAGGACTACGACGTCACCGACGCCCTGTCCGAGGGGCCCAACGTCATCGGTGCCGTCGTGGCTCCCGGCTGGTACGCCGGCCGGATAGGGACGGACCGCGAATCGCGGCTCACTCCCCGCACCCCCGAACTGCTCCTCTCCCTCGAGATCGAGACCGACGACGGCACCACCGTCGCCGTCGGAACCGACGAGGGCTGGGAATGGCGGGCGTCGGAGATCATGTCGTCGGACCTCTACGACGGCGAGATCGTCGACCTGCGCCTCGCCGTACCCGGCTGGGCGACACCCGCGGCCGCCGACCTCGGCGACTGGGAGAGCATGGAGATCTCGCCCGGCACCGCGGCCGCACTGGTGCCCGAGACCGGACCGCCCATCCGGGAGACCCACACCCACCCGCCGGCGGAGATCTCCTGGCTCGACGACGGCACCGCCGTCGTGGACATGGGGCGCAACGAGGTCGGCTACCTCCGCCTGCGGGTCCACACCGCGGCAGGCACCCGGGTCGAGGTCAGTTACGGCGAGATTCTCGACGTCGACGGCCACGTCTACACCGAGAACCTGCGCAGCGCCCGCTGTGTCGACACCTTCTACTGCCGCGGAACTGTCGAGGAGGAGCTGTCCCCGCGGTTCACCTACCGCGGCGCCCGCTACGCGCAGATCACCGGCCTGGCCGGCGAGGCGGAACTGCTCCAGGTGGAGCGCGCCATCATCGGCACCGACGTCACGCGGGTCGGCTGGTTCGAGTCCTCGGACCGACTGCTCAACGACATCTACGAGTGCGTACTCACCTCGCAGCGCGCCAACTTCCTCGAGGCCCCGACCGACTGCCCCCAGCGCGACGAGCGGCTCGGCTGGCTGGCCGACGCGGTGCTCTTCGCGCCGTTGGCGGCCTACAACTACGACATCTCCGGGTTCATGACGAAGTGGTTCGAGGACATTCTCGACGCCAGATCAAGTGAGGGCGGCTTCACCGACGTCGCACCCCGCCCGACCGGTCGGGTCATGTTCCGCAACCGCGCGGGCGCACCGGCCTGGGCCGACGCAGGAGTGCTCCTGCCCTGGCTGATGTACCAGCGGTACGGCCGGCGCGACCTGCTCGAGCGGATGTTCCCGGCGATGATGGAGTGGCTCCGCCTCGTGCACGGCAACAACCCCGACGGCGTGTGGCGGCACGGCCGGGGTCGCGACTACGGCGACTGGGTGCCAGCCGGACCCGATACGTCCCATGACCTGTTCGGCACGGCGTGGCTGTGCCACTCCACCGAGGTGACCGCCAAGGTGGCCGACGTACTCGGTGCCGCGGCGGACCGCGACTGGCTCACCGAGCGGGCGGAGGTGTCTCGTGCCGCGTTCAGCGAGCATTTCGTCGACGCCGATGCAGGCCGGGTACGCGCTACCGAGCCGGTCGGGTCGCCCGCCGCGGCCCGGCGGTTCGCGCCGTCGGTCGCCGAGGAGACCCAGACCGGCTACGTGCTGGCGCTGGTCTTCGAACTCGTCGACGAGAAGCTGGCGGACCGCTTCGGGGATCGGCTCGCCGAGATGGTCGCGCAGGCCGGTAATCGGCTCGAGACGGGTTTCATCGGCAGCGCCTTTCTGCTCGACGCGCTGGCGAAGGGTGGGCGGGCCGCGCAGGCCGTCGATCTCCTGCTGCGCGAGGAATATCCGTCGCTCGGTTACATGGTCAACCGGGGCGCAACCTCGATCTGGGAGCGCTGGGACGGAATCCAGCCCGGCAACGGCGGCCCGGCATCGGCGACGATGAACTCCTTCAACCACTACTGTCTCGGCTCGATGTTCCACTGGGCGATCGAGTCGGTCTGTGGGCTGCGAGGCGGTGACGGCGTCGGCTTCTCGAGCTTCGAGTTCGCACCGTCGGTCACCCCGCGGATCGACTGGGCCGCATTCCGCTTCGCCAGCCCGGCCGGGGAGATCAGGGTGCGGTGGGACCGGTCCGGTGATCGGGAGGTCACCGGCGAGGTGACCGTGCCCGACGGCGCGTCCTGCCGGATCGCGACCGACATCGGCTTCGGTGACCGCGAGGCCCACCTCGACGCCGCGTCCCTGCCGGGCGGCAGGACCGTGCTCGGCGGCGGCACCCATCGCGTCACCTGGCGCTGCTGACACTGCTACCGCCGGCACCACCGCACACGATGATGCTCTGTCCGACACTCGCGAAAGAACAGGTATGAGTCTCACGCCTTACGCCCTGCAGACCGAGCACCGCGCAGCCCCGCTCGGCATCGACGAGCCCCAGCCGCTCTTCACGTGGAAGCTGTCGGCCGATACGGCGGGACGCCGTCAGTCGGCGTACCGCCTGCGGGTGGACGACACCTCGACCGGCGGGGCCGGCTGGGACACGGGCTGGGTGCAGAGCGACGACCCGACGGGTGGCGTCGCCTACGCGGGTGCCACGTTGCGCGCGTCGACCCGGTACGGACTGCACCTCGAGGTCCGCGACCAGGACGGCGCCACCTCCGAGGTGGTCTCGACCTGGTTCGAGACCGGTCTCCTGCGACCCGACGCCTGGTCGGCGCGGTGGTTGCGGCGCGACCCACGGAGCATGCCGCCGGTCGATCCGCCGGAGCCCGGGCAGAGGGACGACACTCCGCTCGATGCCGTCCCGTGGGGCTCCCCACCCCGCCGATTCCGACGGGACTTCGAGCTGCCCGGCCGGCCCGGTCGGGCCCGTGCCTACGTCACCGCACGCGGGATCTACCAACTGCGCGTCAACGGTGTCCGGGTCGGTGACGACGAGCTCACTCCGGGCTGGACCGACTACGCGACGCGCCTGCAGTACCAGACCTACGACATCACCGACCTCCTCGTCGAGGGCGGCAACACCGTCGGCGCGATCGTGGCGGACGGCTGGTGGTGCGGATACATCGGCTTCGATTCCCGGCAACGCGCGCAGCACTACGGTCGCGTCCCCGAATTCATCGCCGAAATCCACATCGAGGACGCCGACGGTTCGCAGCGGGTCATCGCGACCGACGCGTCGTGGACGGAGAAGCCGGGCGAGATTCGGTCGGCCGACGCGCTCATGGGCGAGTTCCACGACCAGCGCCTGGCCACTCCCGGTTGGGACGCACCGGGTTTCGACGCCTCGGCCTGGGCGCCCGCCCTGGTCTCCGGCGACGACACGTCGACCCTGGTTGGTCAGCTCGACGAGCCGGTCCGGGTGACCGAGAAGGTCGCGCCGAAATCCTCGACTCGGAGCCCGTCGGGCAAGCAGCTCATCGATTTCGGGCAGAACCTCGTCGGTCACCTGCGGGTGCGGCTCACCGGACTGCCGGCGGGCACCCGTCTGGTCCTGCGGCACGGTGAGACCCTCGAGGACGGCGAGCTCTACACGGCCAACCTGCGTTCAGCGAAGGCGACCGACCAGGTGGTCGTCGCCGCCGGCTCCGACGTCGACGTATTCGAGCCGCACTTCACGTCGCACGGATTCCGGTACGTCGAGGTGAGCGGCCACCCGGGCGAGCTCGCCCTGGATGACCTCAGCGCGCAGGTGATTCACAGCGACAGCGCCATGGTCGGGGACCTGCACTGCTCCGACGAGCTGGTCGAGCAGCTGATCAGCAACATCCGCTGGGGGCAGCGGGGCAATTACGTGAGCGTGCCGACCGACTGCCCGCAGCGCGACGAGCGCATGGGCTGGACCGCCGACGCCCAGATCTTCTTCCCGACCGCGTGCTTCAACGCCGACCTGGCCGCCTTCATGTCCCGGTGGATGCTCGACGTGGTCGACGGTCAGGACGAGGACGGCGCATTCCCCGACGTGGCACCCGTGGTCCTGCTCGACCGCGAAGGCGCCCCGGCATGGGGAGACGCCGGAGTCATCGTTCCGCATCACCTGTGGCGGACCTACGGCGACGTCCGCGTCCTCGAACGGTTCTTCCCCGCGATGCGTGCCTGGGTCGACCACATCTGGCGGCACAACCCCGACCTCATCTGGCGCAACGCCATCGGCAACGGATACGGCGACTGGCTGCAGATCGACACCGTGACACCGCGGGACATCGTCTCCACCGCCTACTTCGCCCGATCCGCCATGTTGGTCGCCGAAGCCGCCGAGACGCTGGGCCGGACGGAGGACGCGGCGCACTACGGTGCGCTCGCCGGCCGGGTCCGGTCGGCGTTCACCGCGGAGTTCGCCAAGCCCAACGGCGTCATCGGCGAGGGAACGCAGACGTCGCAGCTCGTGGCGCTCGCGTGGGATCTGATCCCCGAGGAGCTGCGGGCCGGCGCCTTCGAGCACCTGTGCCGTGACCTGGAGTCCCGCGGCGTACGCCTCACCACCGGGTTCGTGGGCGTGTCCCTGCTGTGCCCCGTGCTGACCGCCGGTGGACGTGAGGATCTGGCGTTCGCCCTGGTGCACCAGGAGGCCTTCCCGTCCTGGGGCTACTCGATCCGCCGCGGTGCGACCACGATCTGGGAGCGCTGGGACGGCTGGACGGAGGAGCACGGCTTCCAGTCGGTGCAGATGAACTCGTTCAACCACTACTCGCTCGGATCGGTGGGGGAGTGGTTGTGGCGGTCGGTGGCCGGCATCGACCAGGCTCCGGACTCGTTGGCCTACCGGGACCTCGTGATCGAGCCGCGGCTAGGAGCCCGGCTCGACTGGGTCACCGGCAGCTTCGATTCGCCGCGGGGGATGGTCAAGGTCGCGTGGCGGCGCGACGGAGCCGGAGTCGGCGGCGACCTGCAGGTGCCGCCCGGACGGCCCGCCGAGGTGCGGATCCCGGCGACCTCGGTCGACGACGTGGTCGTTGACGGACGACCGGCCGCGGAGCACCCTGCGGTCGAGGTGCTCGCGGTCGAAGACGGCAAGGCTCGCCTGCGCATCCAGCCGGGGTCCTGGGCGCTGGCATCGACGGTAGGCGCAATTTCGTGATCGAGAAGGGGATGGATCAGTCATGAAGAGCACCGTCACGGAGGAACAGAGCGCGCGGTACGGCAAGGAGGGCTTTCTCGTCGTCGATGAATTCCTCAGCTCCGACGAGCTGGCGGAGTGGCGCGAGGCGGTTGACCACGCGGTCGAGCAGCGCGGTCGGCAACGGCTGTCCTTCGACGCCGGCGGCGAAGAGGGCACCTCGCTCACCGAGCGCACGCAGGAGGAGCGGGACTACTACGACTCGGTCTTCACGCAGCGCAACAATCTCTGGCAGACCGACGAGCACATGAAGCAGCTGCTCCTTCAGTCCGACCTGGGCCACTTCGTCGCCGACGTCGCCGGCATCAAGGGCGTGCGCATCTGGCACGACCAGGCACTCATCAAGGAGCCGTACGGCAATCCGACGGCGTACCACCTCGACGTGCCGTTCTGGTCGTTCAAGTCGGCGGACGCCATCACCATCTGGATCGCGCTCGACGACGCCACGATCGAGAACGGCTGCCTCTACTACGTACCGGGCAGCCACCTCGCGCAGAAGTTCGACAACGTCGGCATCGGCAACGAGCTCGGTGCTCTCTTCGACGTCTACCCCGAGTGGGCGGATGTCGCGGCAGTCCCGTGCCCGGTTCCCGCGGGTGGCGCGTTGCTGCACAACGGGCTCACCTTCCACGGTGCCGGCGCCAATATGACGCCCGGTCGGCGGCGGGCGATGACGTGCGCCTACATGCCGGAGGGTTCGACGTTCAACGGGACTCAGAACGTGCTGCCACCGGCTTACTTCGAGACCCTCACCGTCGGAGACATGCTGGACAACGAGGAGCAGAACCCGCTCGTCTTCTCCCGCTCGAAGTGACCCGCTAGCTACAGGTCGAGCGCGCGCAGCAGTCGCAGCAACGCGGCCTGCTGCGTAGGCGAGAGGTCGCCGACCGCCGGATGGTCTTCGCGCAGGCGGTCGGCAAGGCGTCGGCGCAGGTCGAGGCCGGCCCTCGTCAGGCGAACACCTTTCACCCGGCGGTCACTCGTGCCCTCCCGGGTGACGTAGCCCCGGCCGTCGAGGCGTGCGACGACGACGGTGATGTTGGACGGGTTGGCGTGCACCCGCTCGGCGAGCGTACGCATCGGCACCATCTCCGGTCCGTCGAGCGCCTGAAGCACCTTCGCCTCCGGCATCGACAGCCCGAACTCGGCGACCCGCGCCTGGAAGTGTCCCCAGATCCGTCCCACGAGCCGGTCGGCGAGATCGGCGAGCTCGTCCGCGGTCTTGTCGTCGGACAACTTCTTGGTCGGCACGGCGTCAGTCTAGGTGGAAGCAACGTCCGCAGCCGCTCATTCTCCGATGATAGTGCTACGGTATAACTACTAACTTCCATCGGGAGGCAGCTCGATGCGACTAGGACTCACACTCGGCAGCTTCACCTGGCAGGGCGGAGCACCGGCACTCGGTGACACGCTTGCACGGGTCGCGCGGACGGCAGACGAAGCGGGCTTTCGTTCCATCGCCGTGATGGACCACTACTTCCAGATCCGGATGAACGGTCCGGCGGAGCAGGAGATGCTCGAGGGTTACGCGGCGCTGGCTTTCATCGCCGCCCACACCGCACGGGCCGAGCTCGCGACGATGGTCACCGGCGTCCACTACCGACACCCCGGCCTGTTGGTGAAGATCGTCACGACGCTCGACGTGCTCTCCGGCGGCCGCGCGGCGCTAGGCATCGGGGCGGCCTGGAACGAGGAAGAGAGCGTCGGCCTCGGCGTTCCCTTCCCGCCGCTGTCCGAGCGGTTCGAGCGGCTCGAGGAGACCCTGCAGATCGCCAGGCAGATGTGGTCCGGCGACGAGACACCGTTCAAAGGTCGCCACTACCAACTCGAGCGCCCGCTGAACTCTCCGCAATCGCTGTCGCGCCCGCATCCGCGGATCATCATCGGCGGCTCCGGCGAGCGGAAGACGCTCCGGCTCGTCGCCCAGTACGCCGACGCGTGCAACCTCTTCCCCGGCGACATCCCGCACAAGCTCGCTGTGCTGCGCGGGCACTGTGATGCGGTCGGGCGCGACTACGACGAGATCGAGAAGACCAGCATGGTCATGGTCGATCCCGCCGACATCGGCGGTGCGCTCGAGTCATTGCGCCAACTCGCCGGGCTCGGCATCCAGATGGTCTATGTCGGCGTCAAGGACGTCGACCGGCCCGAGGTGCTCGACGTGCTCGGCCAACAGCTGATCCCGGCGGCCGAGCGGTTGTGACGCTACGGTAGAACCTGACATTCTTGTGAGGTTCAATACGGCGGCAGGCGAGGTGCGACATGCGGATCGGTGAACTGGCTCAGCGCACCGGAGTGAGCGAGCGCTCGCTGCGCTACTACGGCGAGCAGGGGCTCCTGGGGGCCGAGCGCACCCCGGGCGGCCACCGCGACTACCCAGACAGCGCGGTCGACCGGGTCATCCGTATCCAGGAGCTCTTCGCGGCGGGACTGTGCAGCTCGAAGATCGCGCAACTGCTTCCGTGCATGCGTGATGCCGACGGCGGCCCGTCGGAGATCGCCACACCGCGGTTGGTCAACGATCTCACCTCGGAGCGTGAGCGGATCGACCGCATGATCAACGACCTGGTCCGTTCCCGAGAGGTCCTCGACGACGTCATCGACACCGCGTCAGGAGTCTCCGAGGGCTCCCGACCCTAGGTCGCCGCCGCGTCCCGCAGTGCGGCGATCAGTCCGTCGAGGGCGGGCTGGCCGAGCGAGGTCTCCCGCACAGCCGCATGGATGGCCCGGACCGGTTCCGGCCTGCAGACCGAGCGTACGGCGACGGCCGGATGGCGTCTGGCCAGCCCGATCTCCGGGATCAGGCTGATCCCGAGACCGGCGGCGACGAATCCCTGCGCCGTGGCGTGATCCTCACTCTCGACTCTCGTCGGAGTCGCGCTGACGCGACGGAATCGGCCGTCGACCCCGTCGATCAGCGAGGATCGTTCGCGACAGGCGGTGCGCCGCTGACCGCAGCCAGGTGCCCAGTGTTCCGGAGCCGGAGGAGATCGGCTTAGCTGAAGAGATGCCGAACGAGTCGGGGCAGCTCTCCGCTGTCGCAGCCTCGATCACGGCTGGAGCGCCGGGCCGTTGGTTGCGGGCGCTGACCCAGTGGGGCCTCGTGTCACGTGCCGTGGTCTACCTTCTGCTGGGCTATCTCGCCCTGCGGATCGCGCTCGCGGCCGTAGGCGGGCGGACGGCAGAGCCGGCGAGCAGCGCGGGTGCCGTGCAGGAAGCGGCCCGCCAGACTTGGGGGCAGGTGACGCTGCTCCTGCTCGCCGCCGGCTTCGCCTGCTATGCGCTGAACCAACTCGTCGAAGCGGTCTTCAGGCCGGGTCGCGCGGGCAGCAGGATGAACCGCTGGCGCATGCGGGCGGTGTCCTGCTTCGGGTGCCTGCTGTACGTCGCATTCTGCATCACCACCTTGTCGCTGCTGGACTCGTTCGGACGGGTGGCCGGCACGGCCGGGTCTGAACAGGCGCAGGACACCGCGCTGACCGCGACCCTGTTGCGCAGCGGGCCCGGTCACCTGCTCGTCTGGGTCGCCGGCGTCCTGTTCGTCCTCTCCGGTCTCGAATTGGGTCGGCGATCGGTCAAGCTCACCTTCCAGGAGCGATTCGTCGCCGAGCTCCACCCCCCGTGGTTCGGCACCGTCATTCGCGTGCTCGGAGCGCTCGGGTGCATCGCGCGGGCGACGGTCTTCGTTCTCGTGGGAGCCTTCATTCTCAAGGCTGCCGTCCTCGGCGAGGCACGTCAGACCAAGGGACTGGACGCCACCTTCCGATCGGTGGCGCATGCCGCGTATGGCCGGGTCACTGTGACCGCGTTGGCGTTCGGTCTGCTGTCCTACGGGCTCTACTGTCTTCTCGAGGCCCGCTATCGGGATCTGACGCCGGG